>NZ_JBEUDO010000049.1:0-22369 GCF_050584665.1 Nitrosomonas sp. ANs5 | reverse complement strand
GTAAACTATTGCGTAATTGTATTGTTGGAACGAACTACTAGAGAGCGTTCGACTCACCCAGTTCCAGGAAGTGGGCGGTGATGAGTGATTGTCTTAGATACCCGCGTTCGGCATTTACTGATGGTCGCTTCCGGCCTTGGCAAGCAGCTTGTCCAGGGTGCGAGTGGTCAGGATGCGTCGAAGATAAGCAAACAAGTAAGTGGGAAATGTGACGTAATAACGCGCTCGAGGGGCCGGAGATTCAAGTGCGTGTATCACTTTTTTCAGTACCGCCTCGGGTGGCAGGGTAAAGGGGGCTGCGGGCCCCTGTTTATTGAGTCTCGCCTGGACGGCGAGATATCTGTCGCGATGCACGCTGTTTTCAATATCGATATAACGTTCCATCGCTTGCATTGCATTGGCGCGGAAACGGGTGGCAATCGGTCCGGGCTCGACCAGGCTGACAAAAATACGGGTACCCCTTAACTCGAGACGCAATGTATCGCTTAATCCTTCAATGGCAAATTTTGAGGCGTTATAGGCGCCCCGGAAAGGCATGGCGGCAAAACCGAGTACCGAGCTGTTCTGTATGATCCGGCCATAGCCCTGTTCTCGCATGACGGGCAGGATGCGGTTGGTCAGTTCCAGCCATCCGAAAAGATTGGTTTCGAATTGTGCGCGTATGGCTTCCCGGCTCAGGTCTTCCACTGCGCCTGGCAGCCCGTAGGCGCCATTATTGAATAATGCGTACAGTTGGCCTTGACTGCGCCGCAGGGTTTCCTCGACCGCAGACCGGATCGAATCGGAATCATCCAGATCCAGCTGGAAGCTTTCCAGGCCTTCTGCCAGCAGCATGTCCACGCTTTCCTGTCTACGGGCCGTGGCAAAAACACGGTAACCGCGTGCCTGCAAGCCATGTGCGGCGCAGTAGCCAATACCACTGGAACAGCCGGTGATTAAGATGGATTTTTTCATGAGTCTCCTGTGTGTGAAGCTCGCGGTGAACGAGGTACAACGGGCATCCAGGTCATATTTTATGCTTGATTTTCTGGGATGTTGAAGTGACCCACCTGTTGCCCATATCGGCAGATGAGTAAGATACTGCGCTGGCGTGAAGCTTGACAGTCATCATGGCGCAACATAGCATCGTGCGGGCATACGATTTTATTCGGAACATATTATATAAGCAAAGATGTCGAAATTATTGTTCAGATTGCGCGGCGTACCGGATGACGAGGCCGAAGAAGTGCGTGCATTGCTAGAAACACATCAGATAGACTTTTATGAAACGACTGCAGGCAATTGGGGAATCTCCATGCCGGCTATTTGGGTACGGGATGAATTACAGTATCAGCAGGCCAAGTCACTGTTGGATCACTATCAAGCGGCACGCAGCGCAAGAGTGCGTGCAGAATATGAGCGCCTTAAACGAGAAGGCAGGCACAAAACCCTATGGGACAGTTTCCGGGAAAATCCGCTTGGGTTCGTCGCCTATGTTTTTATTGTCATCGTGTTGTTATATCTTCCTTTCAAGCTTGTCTTTGAGTTAACCAGATAATTGCTCCAAATTTAAATTGAACATTTCCAGACAGTTATTACTCGCCTTGTTGCTGGGCGGCTTGACCGTGCCCGGTTTTGCGCCATTTTATATCTTCCCGTTGCCGTTATTCACGCTCGCATTGCTGGGGCTGATGTGGCGCAAATGCGCCAAGCCCTCCCAGGCGGCGCTGCTGGGTTTTGTCTTTGGTATGGGGATGTTCGGTGCAGGGGTGACCTGGATTTATGTCAGCCTGCATGATTTTGGCAATATGCCCATGCCCCTGGCCGTATTCGCATTGATCGTGCTCTGCGCTTATCTCTCGCTGTTTCCCGCTCTGACCGGCTGGATTGCATCGCTTCAGTGCTTGCGTACATCCTGGGTCTGGCCTGGGATTGTGGCCGCACTCTGGGCATTGAGCGAATGGTTGCGCGGTACACTCTTTACCGGTTTTCCGTGGCTGGCAGTCGGCTATTCCCAGGCGCCTTACGGTCCCTTATCCGGTTTTACCCCGGTGGTTGGCGTTTATGGTATCTCGCTGCTGCTGATGTTGAGCGCCGCCTGGCTGGCGTGTTGGCTGGAAACCCGACAAGCCCGGCGTGCTATCGCTGCGCTGGCGAGTGTTTGGGTCATTGGATTGGGGCTGCAACAAGTGAGTTGGGTCAAGCCGGTTGGCGAACCGGTAACAGTCAGCTTGCTGCAGGGCAATATTCCGCAGGATTTAAAATGGCAGCCGGAATATCTGGCGACGACCATGCAGACTTATGTGCAATTGGTCAAGAATAGCCCAAGCCGCCTGATCGTCACTCCGGAAATATCGTTTCCCCTGTTTCGTGAGCAGGCACCGCCAGCCTATTTATCGATGCTTGCTGAACATGCCCGCTCAAACCAGGGCGATGTCCTGATCGGGATGGCTGAACAGGATGCAGCCAGTAACGGCAGATACTACAACACCATGTTCAGTTTCGGTACCTCGCCCGAACAATACTACCGCAAACACCATTTAGTGCCTTTCGGCGAATTCATTCCCCTCAAGCCGATATTCGGTTGGATCATAGATGTCATGGATATGCCGCTGGCGGATTTTGCGCGCGGCGGTCTGGATCAGCAACCATTGGCGCTGGCCGGGCAGCGCGTCGCCATCAATATTTGTTATGAGGATGTATTCGGCGAAGAGATCATCCTGCAATTGCCAGAGGCGACCCTGCTGGTCAACGTGAGTAACGATGCTTGGTTTGGCCGTTCTATCGGCCCCTGGCAACATATGCAAATTTCACAGATGCGCGCCCAGGAAACCGGACGCTATATGCTGCGTGCAACCAATACCGGCATGACTGCCATCATCGATGAGCGGGGCAGGGTTGTGGCGCAACTGGATATGTTCATTACGGCCGGGCTACACGGCATGGCACAAGGATTCGGCGGGGCCACGCCTTATGTGCGTTACGGCAACAAGCTGATTTTGGGGCTCATCACCGTGTTGCTGTTGGCTGGAAGTTGTCTGGCATTTTTCGGTGGACGTAAAACCCTGTAGAATTGCGCCAATTCATTATTAGATAACCAGATCAAAACTTGCATGCCTACGCCCACTTTTCAGGAAATGATTCTCTCCCTGCAGCAATATTGGGGGCAGCAGGGCTGTGCACTGCTGCAGCCTTACGATATGGAAGTCGGTGCGGGGACCAGCCATACCGCGACCTTCTTGCGCGCCCTCGGGCCTGAACCCTGGCGGGCTGCCTATGTCCAGCCATCTCGTCGCCCGAAAGACGGCCGTTATGGCGACAATCCCAATCGCTTGCAGCATTATTACCAGTTTCAGGTGGTACTCAAGCCCGCGCCGGATAATATTCTCGATTTGTATTTCCGGTCTTTACAGATGCTGGGGTTGGACTTGCAGCGCAACGATGTGCGTCTGGTCGAGGATGACTGGGAAAATCCAACCCTTGGTGCCTGGGGACTGGGTTGGGAAGTGTGGCTGAATGGCATGGAAGTGACGCAGTTCACTTACTTCCAACAGGTGGGCGGCATCAACTGCCGGCCGATTACCGGTGAGATCACCTATGGCCTGGAGCGTCTTGCCATGTATCTGCAGGGGGTCGAGAATGTATTCGATCTTGTCTGGACAGACGGCATCACCTATGGTGATGTCTATCATCAGAATGAGGTCGAGCAATCCGCCTATAACTTCGAACACAGCGATATCGAGTTTCTATTGCTTGCCTTTGGCAAGCATGAGGCCCAGGCCAACCGGCTGATGGATGCGCAGTTGCCATTGCCTGCCTACGAACAGTTATTGAAAGCGGCGCATACCTTTAATCTGTTGGATGCACGCAATGCGATTTCCGTGACCGAGCGGGCGGCTTACATTGGTCGCATTCGTAACTTGGCGAAACGCGTAGCGCAAGCTTATTACGATAGCCGTGCACGTTTGCAGCCACCTTTCCCGCTTGCACCCCGAGAATGGGTCGCACATATTCTGGATCAGACAGCATCCGCATGATAACCGAGAATCTATTGATTGAATTGTTGACCGAGGAGCTGCCTCCCAAGTCGCTCGACAAGTTGGGCAACGCCTTTGCCAGCGCGCTGGGAAACAGCCTGCAGTCACAAAAACTCACTACTGCACAAACAGTCATTAGCGCGTTTGCCTCGCCGCGCCGGCTGGCCGCACATATCACTGCCGTATTGCCACAAGCGCCCGATCAGAATGTCATGCAGAAGCTGATGCCAGTAAAAGTCGGGCTGGATGAACATGCCCAGGCGACACCGGCTTTGATCAAGAAACTGACCGCACTCGGGATGGAGAACTTCCCGGTGTCCGCACTCAAAACCCTGCGGGATGGCAAGGCAGACATGCTGTTCCTGGAACAGACCATGCCGGGAATTCTGCTCGCGGCCGGTTTGCAGAAAGCGCTGGATGAGGCGATCCGGCAGTTGCCCATTCCCAAGGTGATGACGTACCAACTGGCCGATGGCTGGCAGAATGTGCATTTCGTGCGACCCGTGCATGGACTCATCGCGCTCTATGGAAAAGAAATCCTGCCCATCGAGGCATTCGGACTGGTTGCCGGCAATGCAACCCAAGGGCATCGCTTCGAGGCCACGCACCAGCCGTTGCCGATCGCACATGCGGATGACTACGAGCAGTGCCTAGAATCCACGGGAGCTGTCATGCCGCGATTTGCGCGGCGGCGCGAGGCCATATGGCGAGCATTAACCGCTGCGGCCAGCGCCGAGAAATTGCGATGTCTCGAAGATGAGGCGTTACTGGATGAGGTAACGGCTTTGGTAGAACGTCCCAACATATTGATGGGCACATTTCCAGAGGCGTTCCTCGAGGTACCGCAGGAATGCCTGATTTTAACGATGAAAGCGAATCAGAAATACTTCCCTTTGCTCGATTCGAATGGAAAACTGGCCAACCGTTTTTTGCTCGTGGCCAATATCACGCCGTCCGATCCAAAACAGATCATTACGGGCAATGAACGCGTCATCCGGTCACGGTTGGCAGATGCCAAATTCTTCTTCGATCAGGACCGCAAGCAAACCCTGGCTTCACGCCTGCCAGGCCTGGACAAGGTGATCTATCACCATCAACTGGGCTCGCAAGGGTTGCGTATCCAGTATGTGCGCGCCCTGGCGCGCGCGATTGGGGCGCATCTGGAAGGCAGCAGGCTGGCTGGGCTGGCTGACCAGGCAGCCCGTTTAGCCAAGGCCGATCTGTTGACTGACATGGTTGGAGAGTTTCCTGAACTGCAGGGGATCATGGGGCGCTATTATGCCCAGCACGAAGGCCTGGACGAGCGCATCGCGTTTGCCATTGAGGACCATTACAAACCGCGTTTTGCTGGCGATGCATTGCCTCGCAACCTGGTTGGAATCTGTCTGGCGTTGGCCGACAAGCTGGAAACCCTGGTCAGCATGTTTAGCATCGGCCAGCTGCCGACAGGTGACAAGGATCCTTATGCCTTGCGGCGCCATGCGCTGGGCGTGATCCGTATGCTGATCGAAAAGGATCTGCCTCTCGAGCTCAGTGTCCTGCTTGCGCAAGCCACCATCATTCTCCAGGATGGCCATATTGGGCAGGACCGGGAAGCGGCATCCGAGTACAGACGCCCGGCTTCTCCGCAGCTGGGTGAACAACTGCAGGATTTCTTTTATGATCGCCTGGCGAGCAATTTGCGTGAACAAGGTTACACTGCCCAGGAGGTCGATGCCGTTTTGAGTCTGAGGCCGCAAATCCTGAGCGATATCCCCAAACGGTTGGCGGCTGTCCGCGCATTTGCCGCGCTGCCCGAGGCGGCCAGCCTCGCTGCCGCTAATAAACGCGTGGGCAATATTCTCAAAAAATCTGAGCGCAGTATTTCCCCTGTCATCGAACAAGCCTGTTTGCAGGAACCGGCTGAATTGGCCTTGTATCAGGCCTTGGCCGATATCGAGTCCGAGGTTGAACATGCCTTCCAGGCTGGCGATTACGTCGCTTCATTGCAAATGCTGGCGGCGTTGAAAGTGCCTGTCGATACATTTTTTGACCAGGTTCTGGTCAACACCAAGGACATGCGGTTGCGCAATAACCGTCTTGCCTTGCTGGCAAAACTGCAGGCCATGATGAATCGTGTCGCCGATATTTCCCGTCTGGCAGCGTAATTCATGCAAGCAACTGGGATAGAGCGAAGGCGATGAAACTGGTTATTTTGGATCACAATGGCGTGATCAATCAAGTGAGTAGCACTTATATCAAAACACCTGATGAGTGGAAGCCGATTGCGGGCAGTATGGAAGCGATTGCCCGGCTGACGCATGCGGGGTATCGGGTCGTTATTGCCTCCAATCAGTCCAGCATCGGCCGTGGCTTGCTGGATATGTCAACTTTTCATGCGATCAATGACAAAATGTTCCGATCAGTTCAACAGGCGGGGGGGCGGATAGACGCTTTGTTTTTCTGTCCACATGCCCAGAACGACAAATGCACCTGCCGCAAACCCGGCATAGGCATGTTTCTGGAAATCAAGCAGCGTTACAGCACTGAGCTCAGCCATGTTCCGGCAATTGGGGATTCGTTGCGCGATCTGGAGGCAGCTTACCAGGCGGGGGCGATCCCAATATTGGTGCTGACCGGCAAGGGGGAAGTCACTTACGCGGCGGGCGATTTGCCACCGGGTACCCAGGTTTTTCCTGATCTGGCAACAGCAGTGGACGGTTTAGGGATACGGGCTTGAAAATGGCAATGCTGCGTTCTTTGATTTATACACTCTTACAGGCTGTGATCACGCCTCCCTACGCGCTGTTTACGCTCGCCTGCTTTCCCTTATCGGCTCACCGCCGTTACCGTGTAACATATGGCTGGACGCGGTTGATGCTGTTCATGCTGCGCACTATCTGTGGCCTCCATTACCGGGTAATAGGTCAGGAAAATATTCCTGATTGCCCCAGTATCATTCTTTCCAAACACCAGTCCGCATGGGAAACGCTGGCATTGCAGCAAATTTTTCCGCCGCAGGTCTGGGTGCTCAAAAAGGAATTATTGCGGATCCCATTTTTCGGCTGGGGGTTGGCCATGACTAATCCCATCGCTATCGATCGCAGCGCCGGCAAGGCGGCGCTGGAGCAGATTGTGGAGCAGGGGCGGGAGCGGCTGAGACAAAAATTCTGGATTGTGGTTTTCCCGGAGGGTACGCGCGTGCCGCCCGGCAGCAAAGGTAAATATCGTATTGGGGGCGCCTGGTTGGCTGCCCATACCGGCGCATCGATCGTGCCGGTTGCCCATAATGCGGGCGAATTCTGGGGAAAGAATTCCTTTGTCAAAAATCCAGGTGTGATTACCGTGAGCGTTGGCAAGCCGATCAATCCTGATGGAATTGAGCCGGCAGTCTTGATCGCGCAGGTCGAAGCATGGATTGAGGCGGAAACCCAGCGTATCAGCACGTACAATCATCACATTGCACCTTCAGCGCCTGTCGTTGCAAGTACAGGCGAGCAAGAGAAATAGTCTGCAGATCAAGGACAGCCGGTCAGGAGAATTTTGTCGATCCAGATTGTATGGCTATAATGAAAAAGGGTATGGAGCAGCGCTCCGGATCCCTGTACTTTCATTCACAGAGAAAAAAAGTGCCGGTAAGAACGCACATCAAGCTATTCTCAATAGGAGAGAAAAATGAAATCAAGTCTCAAATTACTCGCTCTGATGAGCTTATCCCTGCCATTCTACGCCCATGGCGGCGGTGATCCCGACTTCGTCAAATATCCAGAAAGATACGAACAAATCTTTAAACAATATGGCATGGCCAACCGCGCCAACCAGACCCAACTGGCAAAATTCTACGCCAATGAAATCGCTGTCGAAAGTTACAAAAAAGGTGAAGAGGCGGCACCCGGATCAATCGTCATTATGGAGATTTATGAGCCCAAGAAAGATGCCAAGGGTGAAATTATCACCGGTGAAGGTGGCTTGTTCGTGATCAACAAGCTGGCAGGGGTCGCAGTGATGGAAAAAAGAAATGACTGGGACAGTGCTTTCCAGCCAGCCAACCGGGCAGGTGACTGGGGTTTCGCCGTATACAATCCGGACGGTACGGCCAAAAGCAATGATCTCAATTGCGTACAGTGCCATATTCCATTGCAACAGCAGGATCACTTGTTCACTTATAAAAAATTAGTTGATTTTGCCAGCAATCATTAATCATTGACTCACTTTTTGAGCAGGGGGAAGGTATGCCAATCAAGTTGTTGAGCGCACTTGTCGGCAGCCTTCTTGTCCTGGCAGCGGTTGGCACCACTCCTAGGAGGCTGTCCGAGAATAGACTGATCTACTGCGGACGATTCTGGCTGGCTGGATTTACGATCCTTTTCGTTGAATAGAACGACTATTCGCCTCAAATGATCGAAAAATCCCGCTCAACCAGCCTCGCCCTCGCTACGATCGCTATTCTCGGACAGCCTCCTAGCTTGGCCGCAGATATTTATTCACATATTGTTTTAAAGCTGCCTTATGCCCTGCGAAACGATGCACCGTGGATCAGAATCATTCAAACTCAGGAACAGTGGGAATCCTTGTATCAGCAAATGCTTGCTGATAACCTCTTGGTTCCCGCAGAGACTGAACCTGCTCCCCTCATCGATTTCCAGAATTTTCAACTGATTGCCGGCGGGCTGGGTGTGCGATCGCATACCGGGGACAGGTTGCTGATCGAAGACGTGCATGAACTGGAAGACGCGATCATCATCCAGGTGCTGGAAGTGCGAAGAGCTGGATATTGCATTGTTTTGCCTGCATTGAGCTATCCCTCGGCAACTATTCTAATCAGAAAAACACATAAACCCATCAGGATTGCCAGCGCGGTCGCCTCGGATGATTGCGATCCTGGTATGAATTGATGATGTGCATTGACAGCCTGGATATGGCAGGATTTATATATTATTCGGTTCGAAGCGCATCGACCGGATTGAGACGGGCAGCCCGCATCGCGGGTACAACGCCAGCGGCCAGTCCGATCAAGCCGGATAGGATCAGCGCACCGATCACATAAGACCACGGAATACTGACTGGCAAGTCGGTGGCCAGCAGCTTCAGTAACCACGCCAATCCCATCCCAGTGAGCAAACCGGTTGCTCCGCCGAGAAATGAAAGAGCAGTCGATTCCAGCAGAAACAAGATCCGGATACGCATGGGCGTTGCACCCAGCGCATTGAGCAGCCCGATTTCCGCCACCCTTTCCGCCACGGCGATATGCATGAGCGTAATCATGCCTACCGCACCGACGAGTAGTGAAATGCCACCCAGGGCAGCGACGGCAAAAGTCAGGACATCCAGCACGGTCGAGAGCGTGCTGAGCATTTGCTGCTGGGGGGTGAGTGTGAAATCCTCGCGTCCATGGCGTTCGATCATGATGCGCCGGATATCTGCGGTAACCTTGTCTAATGCTGCATCGGGCGGGTAAACCACCTGAATTTCCATTACCCCTTCCCGGTTGAAAACTTCCAGTGCCCGGGCGGTGGGAATGTATACCGTATCATCCAGATCAAACCCCAATACCTGGCCTTTGGGGGCCATTATGCCAATCACCCGGAAGCGGGACCCTCCCACCTGGATGATCGAGCCGAGCGGGTTGGCGCTGCCATATAATTCCTCGTGCGCCTTCGCTCCCAGTACGGCAAAAGCACGTGGATTGCGCGGGTCATCCGCTGGCAGGAAGCGTCCGGTGGCCACTTGCATGTTGAATGCTTTGTCGAAATCCGGTCCCTGGCCTGACACTGTTACGCGCCGGCTGCGGCCACCTGCACGAATTTCGGCGTTACCCGTTACGGTGGCGTTGGTATAGCGGGCATAGCGTGAAATTTTTAACGCCAGTGAATCCTCGATGGTCAGCAGGCGCGCGCTGCCGATCGATCCAGGCGCTGCGCCATGCGCACGTATTTTCCCGGGTGTGATATTGATGATATTCGTGCCAAATTGGGTGAATTCTGCCAGCACAAACCGCTGAATGCCTGCTCCAATCGAGGTCAATAGAATGACAGCCGCGATGCCAATCGCGATTCCGGAAGCGGATAACAGCGTGCGTAGCGGATGGGCGGACAAGGCGCGCAGCGCATAGTGCAAGGTATCCAGGGTATTCATCGCTTGCTGAGGGCCTGGACCGGATCCAGTCTGGCTGCGCGGGTTGCGGGCAGAAGCCCCGCTAGCACCCCGGTTAGAACTGCGACAAAAATAGCTGCGAAATTGGCCCAATAGGGTGGCCAGGCGGGTAATAAGGGATATGCCAGACGCAGCATCAGGCTGCCGATATGCCCCAATACGAAACCGAACAGCGCACCGGTCAACGACAGCCAGGCCGCTTCCGCCAGGAATACTCGCCGGATGACTGTTGCCGGTGTACCGATCGCTTTGAGCAAGCCGATTTCGGCGGTGCGCTGGCTGACCGCCACCAGCATGACGTTCATCACCAGAATCCCGGCGACAGCGAGGCTGATCACGGCGATACCGGCAACGCCCAGTGTCAGTGCCCGCAAAATCCGATCAAATGTGGCGAGCACTGCATCCTGAGTGATAACCGTCACATCATCCTCGCCATCATGACGTCGAATCAGAGTTTCGCGTATGGCCTGCTTGGCATCTTCGATTTCACCGCGATGTCTCGCTTCTATCAGCAGCCGGAATAGAGAGTTGGTATTGAACAGGGCTTGCGCCTGACGTACCGGGATAATGACCACTTCATCTGAATTGAAGCCCATGGTTTGTCCTTGCGCGGCCAGGATTCCTGTAACCGTGAAACGTCGATCACTCAGACGAACCCGCTGACCCAGCGCATGACCATCCGGAAAAAATTCCTGGGCGATTGCTGCACCCAGTACGATTTGTGCACTGCCGGCAGAAGCGGCCGAAAGAAAATCGCCTTGGGCGAGCTGCATGTGGCGGATGGGAAAAATGTCAGCCGTACTGCCCAAAACTGTGACTTCCCGCAACCGTCCGGCGGCGGAAAGCTCTGCCGCGCCGACATTCAGCGGCGCGTAACGCCTGACCTGTGGCAGCCGGCCGACCCATTGGGCATCTTCCAGTGTCAAATCCCGCGGCGTCTGGCCCATGACGGCTCCCGGAAAGCTGCCTGCTGTTTCGGCGCGCCCCGGCAAGACGATGATCAGATTGGTGCCGATCGAGGAAAACTGATTGACAACATAACGTCTGGCGCCATCTCCCAGGGCGGTCAATACAATGACCGCAGCGACGCCCAGAGCCATCGCCAGTATGATCAGAAATGAACGCATTCGATAACTGGCTAGCGTGTTAAAAGAAAACCGCAGTGTATCGCTTAACTTCATTTCTGATCCGCTGCAATTTTGCCATCGCGCATGGCAATTCGGCGGTGCGCGCGCAGTCCCAATTCCCGGTCATGGGTGACAACAATGAGTGTCGTGCCTGCCTGGTTCAGCGCTTCCAGGAGAGCCATGACTTCCGATCCGATGCGATGGTCTAGATTGCCAGTGGGTTCGTCGGCGAGCAAAGCGGTTGGCCGCAGTATAGTTGCACGCGCAATCGCGACACGCTGACGTTGGCCGCCAGATAACTCAGCTGGGCGATGTTGCGCGCGATTGTCCAGATCGAAGGCATCCAGGGTTTCCTGGACACGTACTTTACGCTCGGAAGGGGGCATGCCGGTCAGAATCAAAGGCAGTTCGATATTCTCAGCGGCAGTCAAGCGTGGCACCAGATGGAAAGACTGGAATATGAAGCCAATTTTTTCACGTCGGACTTGTGCCTGCTCGGTTTCCGACAGATCGGTGACATTCCTTCCATCGAGTAAATATTGACCGCTGTTGGGCCGATCCAGCAAGCCGATTACATTCAGCAGGGTAGACTTGCCGGACCCGGAAGGTCCCATGATGGAAACATATTCTCCTGAATTGATTTCGAGATCAATGTGATCGAGTGCATGTACGGCCTGGTCACCCATGTAGAACACGCGGGTAATGTCTGAAAGCTGAATCATGGCTGGGTTGATTTGGGCGTGACGTGGGTGCCTGCTGTGACTTCCACGCCATCGCTGGCAAACAGCACCTGCTCACTCTCATTCAATCCCTCGAGCACCTCGGTAAAGACCCAGTTGCCCAGTCCTGTGACTAATGTTCTTTCTTCCAGTTTGTCATCGGGTCCCAATATCAGCACTTTATTGTTTTGCCGGATAACTTGTGTGGGAATTCGCAGGACATTTTCACGTTGATCGACGATCACTTCAACATCAGCGCTGTAGCCCACGAGTAGTGTGTCTGTATAATTGTTGATGAACTCGGCTTCCACATCGACCGTGCGCGCCTGTTTCTCAATTTCCGTTACAAAAGGGGCGATGCGGCGCACATGGCCTTCAAAAGTCCGGCCGGGCAGTGCGTCGATCAAGATACGTGCAACTTGCCCCACCCGGATTTTGGGTGCATCCACTTCATCCATCGGAGCGCTGACATACAAACAACTGTCATCGATCAGGTCCACAGCTGGTGGCGTGGGGATTCCCTGTGGCGAAGGCGTGACATATTCACCTAATTCGCCGGTCACTTGCGCAATAATGCCGGCAAAAGGCGCGATCAGCACGGTACGCTCCAAGCTGGCCTGAACCACGGCGATTTGCGCGCGTGCACGTTCGACCTCGGCGGCGGCAGCAGCGCAGGCAGCATGGCGGGCCTGGGCTGCGGCATCGGCATCATCGGCCCGCTGCGAACTGACAAATCCCCTGGCAACAAGCTGTTGTGTGCGTATCGATTCACGCTTGGCATTTTCCGCAAGTATGCAGGCTTCACGCTGCTGACTCACCGCCGTGACAAACTGCTGTTTGGACAGCTCTTTTTGTGCAGCCAGATCGACATTCCATAATTCCAGCAGAACCTGTCCCGACTCGACCCGGTCGCCTTCCCTGATTGGCAGGCTGATAATCTGTCCACCGGTTGCCGGCGACAGCCTGGCCCGCCGGCATGCCTTGATAGTGCCGGCACGGGTATTGATGACAGTCGCTTCGACTATGCCCCGTTCCGCGCTCACCAGTTCGACTGGCTGTGGATCGGTCCGGGTAAGCTGCCAGCCCGCATAGCTCAATACGGCGATTATCGAGAGCATGCCAGCCATGCGAAACAGCTTTTTACTTCCGCGCGTCATAATGAATTATTTACTGATCTTAGATTGGCGGCGCTGTGCGCGTTTCCGCCATGCGTGAATGACATGTAACCGCCAGAAACCCTGCACGATGAAATAACCGGCTACTGATAATAAAGAGGCAAGTAGAACGAGTCCGATAATCAACGGTTTGCCGAACGAAGCCAGATAATCGGTCAGAATGGGTATCCATTCCGCAAGATCTTTGTCCAGCAGGTCGAGTTCGAGAGGGGGCAAGCTATCGATACTGCTGCCGGTCACCCAGCTGCCAAGCGTAAACGCTGCGACATAAAGCGGTACAATAGTAAAAGGGTTCGAATACAGCGTTACGAATACTGCAATCGGTAAATTCACTTTGAAAATCACAGCGAACAAAGTGGCGAAGAAGAACTGAACAGGATTGCTGCCTGGAATCAATCCCGCGAACAAACCTGCTGCGACCCCTCCAGAAACCGAATGGCGATGGAGGTGCCAAAGATTATGGTGATGAAACCGGGTACCAAAAAAATTGACAAACCGGTTTTTCTGGATACTTTCGGGGCTCGGTAGATATTTTTTAAAAATTTTGCGCGGCACGGTTCAAGAATTTATTGACTCAAATAATTCATTCATTATTGATAACAAAAAAAGCGGTTGGTTTCCGTAAGGATGCAATGCCTGCATAAAGCAGCAGAACTGGCTAAAGTTGCAATAATCAAATGAAATCAATATTAATATCAGAGAATAAAACTATGGATAATACACCACTACCCGTTGAAACACCCATCTGGCGCGGCAGTTTCATTTTATCAAATGGCAAACAGCCTGCGCAGGTACGGGATACGTGTCCAACTTCAACGGATTTTGGCGTAATCGATGCCAGAACCTTTGCTGCCGTCGAGGTTGATGCGCTGTTTGACGAAGTCAACCACGCACGGACTCGGATCGGACAATCGGTGCTTTATCGGTCACTGGCGCGCCCTGTCACAGATGCGGCACTCTTGCAAAAAAAGCAGGCGGCCCTGCGTGAACTGGAATCAGATCCTGATCTATGCAACGCACTGGATCGTTTCATTCAGAAAATCGCACCTGATGAATCATCGCTTTATCACTTGCTGTACGGAGAATTTGCGGGTGGGCTGACGACGGATGATCCAAAAGATAAAAAAGACAGACTGGAATTCGGCGGGTATGGTTACCGTCAGTTTATCGATGGCACAGGGTTTGCAGTCGATCTGGTGGAGGAGGCCGAGGCGCTTCCCGTACCGCGCAGCGAATACTTGCAAACACTGGTGCAAGCGCTCCGTGATTTCGCCAAGTCGCGCACCTATGCCCTGATGCATGGGCCGATTTATATTTCGGAGGGTAAATTTCTGACCCGGGAGGAGAAGCCGGGCCACTTGCCTATCCCACGGTTTCGCCCTTCCATGTTCAAGTGGCTGCCGATCACGCTTTTTCTGACCATTATGCTCGGTTTGCTCTATTTCTTTCAGAATATGCTGGAAGAGCTGGGGGCGAGCTATATCGGCTACGGTATTCTCATCCTGGCTGTGCCTATATTTCCGATTATCTTGCAGGCGGTCAGTGCATCCGATCGGGATTCGGTAATCTACCCGTTGCAGAAACTGTTCCGTAAAAGCGAGGAGTTGGCAAAAGCCATGGAAGCGCTCGGGATGATCGACGAATTGCTGGCCTTTCATCAGCAGGCGCATGCCTCCAATGGACAAATGGCGCTGCCACAGATACTGGCTGGCGACCAGCACCAACTGGTCGCTGCCCAAGCCAGAAATCCATTGCTTGCCAGCACACAACCTGACTATGTCCCGAATGATATCGTGCTGGATGGCAGTCACCGGTTGTTGGCGGTAACCGGTCCCAATAGCGGGGGTAAAACAGCCTATTGCAAAACGGTAGTACAGATTCAGTTGCTGGGCCAGGCCGGCGCCTATGTGCCTGTGGCGGAGGCCCGGCTGGTACCGGCCGAACATATTTTTTATCAAATCCCCGATCCTGGCCAGTTGGAGGAGGGGATGGGGCGCTTTGCGCATGAACTGAAACAAACGCGTGAAATCTTCTTCAATTCCTCACCTCGCAGCTTGGTTGTACTTGATGAGCTGGCCGAAGGCACCACGTTTGAGGAAAAAATGACATTGTCCGAATATGTGCTCAAGGGGTTTCACCAGCTTGGTGCCACCACGATCCTGGTGACACATAACCATGAATTGTGTGAGCGCTTGCAGGAAGAGGGGATCGGCAATTATTTGCAAGTCGAGTTTGTGGCTGAGGGCCCGACCCATCGATTGATTCCCGGCATATCACGCATCAGTCATGCAGACCGGATAGCCAGCGCACTGGGGTTCAGCAAGGAGGATGTCGCCAACCATCTGGCTTCGTTGCAGGAATAAGGCTGCGCCCATAGCGGCATAACGGTAAAATTCGTTCTGATCGCCATCTGGTGAAGCAGGGGTTGTGGTGATGTTGCGCGGCTCCTCTGTTTTTTGCCGATGCGGATGACGAATAGCCGCTATCTGCATCTCCGCATGGGAAATAACGGATATTTGCATTAAAATTATATGTTTAATAACACTGGAATTTTGGCATGACCGCTATCACATATATAGCTGATAGATAGTCCATTGAAATTTCCAGGATAATTTTTTACCGTGTGAACATGACACATAAAATCAAACATCGCGTGCGCAATACGCACATCTGTCCACTTTATTTAATGATGCAGGACCATCAACTGGATCATATTCAAGGGAATTAGCCGTGAAATATCAAACCGACGACCTTCGTATTATTGGCATGCATGAGCTGACCCCGCCGGTGGAATTGCATCGCGAATATCCCATGAGCGAACAGGCCACAGAGACCGTTTTCATGGCCAGGCAGGACTGCCATAACATTTTGCACGGGGAAGATGATCGTTTATTGGTCGTGTGTGGTCCTTGTTCGATCCATGATGTGGATGCGGCGTTGGAATATGCTTCCCGGCTCAATCACCTGCGCCATGAGTTTAAGAATCAGCTGCATATCATCATGCGGGTTTATTTTGAAAAACCACGCACGACCATCGGCTGGAAAGGGCTGATCAATGATCCCGATCTCGACAACAGTTTCCATATCAACAAAGGGTTGCGGCTGGCGCGTAAGCTATTGCTGGATCTGAGCATTATCGGTGTACCTGCCGCCACGGAATTCCTGGATCTGATCAGTCCGCAATATGTGGCGGATTTGATCAGCTGGGCAGCCATTGGCGCACGTACAACCGAAAGTCAGGGGCACCGTGAATTGGCATCCGGCGTTTCCTGCCCGGTCGGTTTCAAGAATGGTACCTATGGCAACTTGAATATCGCGATTGATGCGATGGGTGCCGCCTCCCGTCCACATAATTTTTTATCGGTCACCAAGGAGGGCCGTACGGCGATCTTTGCGACCAAGGGAAACGAGGATTGCCATATTATCCTTCGTGGAGGGCGTACTCCCAATTATGACAAGGAAAATGTCGCCATGGCGGTTGAAGCGCTGCTTAAGGCGGGGTTGCCGCCCTATCTGATGATCGATTGCAGTCACGCCAACAGTCATAAGGATTACCGGCGCCAGCCGGAAGTTGCAGCCAATGTAGCGGGACAAATTGCAGCGGGGAATCGCGCGATCTGCGGAATCATGCTCGAAAGCCATTTGGTGGCTGGCAGGCAGGACGCGGAAGGCAAACATTTAGAGGAATTGGTTTATGGACAAAGCATTACCGATGGCTGTATCGATTTCGAAACGACACAGCATGTACTGTTTGAACTGGCCGAAGCCGTTGAGAAACGCAGGAATTTGCACGCAGAGGGTCAAGCAAACATTTCCGGGCAATTTGTTGCATTACCCTGATCAGGCGAGGACATCATCTTGAGCAATAATGAAACAATCTGGTTCAAAGATTACGCATTGGACTATCTCGAAGGTTTGCGCAATGCCAACATGGGCGTGCATGTCGGGATACGGTTCACCGAAATTGGCCCCAATTTTCTTAAAGCCAGCATGCCTGTCGATCAGCGCACCACTCAGCCTTTTGGAATATTGCATGGCGGGGCCAGCTGTGTGCTGTCCGAGACCCTGGGCAGCGTGTCTGCCTGGATGACCATTGATCCGAAAGCCTACCGGGCGGTTGGCATCGAGATCAATGCCAATCATATCCGGGCTGTCACGCAAGGCAACGTCATCGGAACCTGTACGCCGTTGCATGTCGGAAAACGGACTCAAGTCTGGCAGACCGATATTACTGAAGAAGCAACCGGTAAACGGGTGGCAGTCTCCAGGCTTACCGTTGCCATTATCGAACAGGGCACGCTGAGCGCGCAGAAAGCACCTGTATTTGTGGAAAGGTAGTATTGCAAGACGGCATCCCAGGGAAACGCCAGCCGTTTCCTTTATCCATAGCTTACCCGGAAGACCTGCCAGTCGTCGGACGGCGCAAGGAAATCGCCCAGGCGGTCCAGGCATCCCAGACCGTTATCATTTGCGGGGAAACGGGGTCCGGAAAAACGACCCAGCTACCCAAGATTTGCCTGGAATTGGGTTACGGCCGCAAAAAACTGATCGGCCATACACAGCCTCGCCGTATCGCGGCTAGAAGCGTGGCAGCACGCATCGCTTCGGAACTGAACAGTCCGCTTGGGAAAATTGTCGGCTTCAAAGTCAGATTCACTGATCAGACCGAAGCCGGGACTTGCATCAAGCTCATGACAGACGGCATTCTGCTGGCTGAAACCCAGCGGGATCCGCTGTTGTCCGCCTACGATACCGTCATCATCGATGAAGCGCATGAGCGCAGCCTCAACATCGACTTTCTGCTCGGTTACCTCAAGCAGTTGCTGCCTCGCCGGCCCGATCTCAAACTGATCGTGACTTCGGCCACCATCGATGCCCAACGTTTTGCCCAGCATTTCAATGATGCACCGGTCATCGAGGTGTCGGGCAGGCTCTTTCCTGTCGAAACCCTTTATCGGCCGTTCAATCTGGATTCTGAGGACGACCGAAATTTGCAACAAGCGATCCTGGATGCGATCGATGAAGTGACGGGGATGGGGGAAGGGGACGTATTGGTTTTTCTGCCGGGTGAACGGGAAATACGGGAAACCGCAGAAGCGCTGCGCAAGCATGCCTTTGGCCATGCCGGGAGCAGGCAGGCGGTCGAAATACTGCCATTGTTCGCCCGCTTATCCCATGCGGAACAGGCGCGTGTTTTCACGCCCAGTAACCGGCGACGGATCGTGTTGACGACGAATGTCGCGGAAACGTCACTGACCGTACCCGGGATTCGGTATGTCATCGATACGGGACTGGCACGTATCAACCGTTACAGTTACCGTAACAAGGTCGAGCAACTGCTGGTCGAAAAAATTTCACAGGCATCGGCCAATCAGCGGGCTGGACGTTGTGGGCGGGTGATGAGTGGCGTGTGTATCCGCTTGTATGCGGAAACAGACTTCAACACCCGGCCTGCCTTTACAGATCCAGAAATTGTGCGTTCTTCGCTGGCAGCGGTTATTTTGCGAATGAAGTCGCTGAAGATTGGTGAAGTGGAAAATTTTCCATTCATCCAGCCACCTGCGCCGCGCATGATCGCGGATGGCTATCAATTACTGGCAGAACTGGGTGCGATCGATACCAACAAGGCGCTGACTCCAATAGGCCAGCAGCTGGCAAAGTTTCCTATCGATCCGAGAATCGCCCGCATGATTGTGGCCGCCAGGCAGGAGAATTGCCTGACTGAAGTGCTCACCATCGCTGCTGCACTCAGTCTGCAGGATCCACGCGACCGTCCGTTCGAACAACAAGCGGCAGCTGATCGGGCGCATCTGCCGTTCCGTGACGAGCGTTCGGATTTTATCGGCTATCTGAAATTATGGGATTTTTTCGATGAACTGCTTAAGCATAAGAAATCCAATAAAAAACTGATTGCGCAGTGCCAGGAAAACTTTATTTCACACCGCAGGATGCGTGAATGGCGTGAAATTCACGGTCAGTTGCAAACCCTGGTTAGGGAGATGGGGTTGCGCCCCAATCAAATTCCTGCCGGCTACGATGAGATACATCGCGCGTTATTGGCCGGTCTGCTCGGTAATATCGGCTTCAAGGCAGAAGGCGAGGAAGAATATCTGGGCGCGCGCGGGATAAAATTTTCCATCTTTCCTGGCTCATCGTTGAAAAAGAAAAAGCCCAAATGGATCGTGGCGGCCGAGCTGACTGAAACCTCCCGTCTCTATGCGCGCTGTGTGGCAGCAATCGATTCATCATGGCTGGAGAAGATCGCCGGGAAACTCTGCAAAAAACATTATTTCGATCCTCATTGGGAGAAGCGGCGCGCGCAACCGATGGTTTTCGAGCGAGTAACGCTCTATGGCCTGACTATCGTGCCCAAGCGGCGTGTAGGGTATGGCGCCATCAATCCCGAACACGCCCGAGAGATCTTCATCCGCGAAGCGCTGGTGGCGGGCGAATATGCAGAAAATCCCTTATTTCTGCAGCAGAATCGCCGGCTGATCGAAGAGATCAAGGCATTGGAGAATAAAACCAGGCGCCAGGATGTATTGGTTGACGAAGAAAAAATCTTTGAATTTTACGCGACACGCATTCCGTCGGATGTTCACAGTGGAAAATCATTTGAGAAGTGGCGCCGGCAGGCAGAGCAATCGAACCCTCAGGAATTGCATCTCACGCGTGAGATGCTCATGCGGCATGCAGCGGATGCGGGATCCGAAATCCAATTTCCTGAAAACCTCAATATTGACGGGCATGTGCTGTCCCTGAGTTATCGCTTTGATCCCGGACATCCACTCGATGGTGTGACCGTGAGGATACCTTTGCCGTTATTGAACAAGTTCGAAGACTTTCATTTTGACCGGCTGGTGCCGGGATTGATACGCGAGAAAGTGACCGCTTATCTTAAAATGCTGCCCAAGCAGATTCGTCGTCGCTTGATTCCACTGCCCGATATCGTTACCCAGTTCCTGATCGATCTCGATACACGCCCTCAAACTCGCCCACTCCTGGAATATTTGGCTGTTTTTGTTGAAGCCAAGACAGGCAGCAAACCCGCTCTCGATACATGGGAGGATAAAGCGCTGCCAGCCCATTTGTTGATGAATTACAGCATACTGGACGACAGGGGTAACGAGCTGGCTTCAGGCAAAACACTCGCGCCGCTGAAGGCGCAATTCGGCCGTACTGCTCAACAGATGTTCGCTCAGCAGGTGAATGGAGGCAAACACGCCATTGAGTGTGAGGACATCACCCAATGGGATTTTGGGGAATTGCCACGCGAGCTGACATTCGAACGCGCAGGTGTGGCAATGACAGGCTATCCCGCTTTGGTAGACCAGCAAGACAGTGTGGCAATCCGATTGTTCGATACGATTGAGGCTGCTGACAGCAGCATGCGGGCGGGGGTCAAACGTTTGTTAAATCTGGCGCTCAGAGAACGGATCAAACAACTGGAAAAACGCTTGCCAGTCAACCAGCAGGCTGTTTTGCTGTTGAGCGGCCTGATTGCGCGCGATAAATTGCATGTGGATATGCTGGCTGCGATACTTGAACGTGCTTTGCTTGGCGACGATGCGCTGCCACGCACCCATGGCGAATTTGTTGCGCAAACCGGACAGGCAAGGTCACGGTTGGGCGTTATCGCCAATGCCTATGGGGAATTGATCGAAACGATCGCCACAGCCTATCAGGCATTCAAACAATTCAAGGCTTCAATGGGCAAGCTGGACAAAAGCTTGGAAGAATCGTTGCAAGCGCAGCTGCAGCATCTTATTTATCCCGGTTTTCTCAGCGACACGCATTGGCAATACTTGCAGCATTATCCTCGCTATCTTAAAGGTATGACCTTGCGGCTTGAAAAATTCCGCAAAAATCCCGCTCGTGATAGCCAGCAAATGGAAGTTGTTGCCAGGTTATGGCAACAATATTTGCGACGCCTACAGAAACATGCTCAGAAGGGTATCCATGATCCAAATTTGGCGATGTTTCGCTGGCAAATGGAAGAACTTCGCATTTCCTTATTCGCCCAGGAGTTGAAAACGCCGGCACCTGTTTCGGCCAAGCGTTTGGAGAAATTATGGGAAAAAGTGCATGAGTAGGAAAGCATGGTACATCACACAGTCTGGACCTCATGCATCATGTTTCGGAGCATGCGCAATACATAAAAGAATTCACTTTTGTCCCAAGGGGTAAAGCGCGGCAACTGAAACATATCGCTTCCATGACGGGCAGCGCCCCAGGCAGTCGATACCGCTGCCTCAAACCCCAATTCTTTGAGCATTGCAACATGGGCGGGTAAGTAGTCTTTGCCTGGCTTACCATTGGGATAGGCGAAAAATCGTACTGGTGCCCCTGTGATGGCTTCCAGCTTGGCTTTGCCCTCAGCAATTTCGATGCGGGCACTGGCATCGTCAAGACGCGCCAGAATCGGGTGGTTCATCGTATGACCGCCAATTTCCATCCCGCTGCGATGCAGGGCGCGGACTTGATCGGCAGTCATCATGAGATCATCCGGTAAATCCGCCGCAATCAGATTTGCCAATTTCTCTACCTGGGTTTGTCTTCGCTTGGGATCCATATACTTAAGTGCATCGATGGTGGCAAAAAGTGCCTGGCGACGTTCTGGAAGTGTCGTGATGGTGTGCAAACCCAGATTAATCTCTCGCAGATCAACTGACCCCCCCTTGACGCGCCGGAAAGACTCGATCACGGTATCGTTCCACATTCTGCCGCCATCGAGAAAGCCGGCAGCAATGAAAAAGGTGGCCGGCAAGTCAAATTTCTTCAGCAGTGGCAGTGCGATCTCTTCATTATCCGCATAGCCATCGTCAAAAGTGATACAAGCTGCACGGGCGGGGAGTGTGCCATCGCGTAACCTGCTTACAGCCTCAAATAGGGGCAGCACCTTAAAGTTTCTAACCAGATACTTTAACTGCATATCAAAATCAACAACATCTCCCCCAGAACCAAACAAAGGGTCTGGTTGTGGTAAAACACGATGATAGATGAGTATGGATAACTTTGTTCTTGAGTGAAATAGCGTAGAAAAAATTCTCATAAATTTTGCCTCTGGACTTGTACTATTTTCTCAGTTTAATCTATTTAGTGTCTGCCCGAAAACTCATTGTCTGATTATAAAACAACTTGTTGCACCTGATTTTAGTAAAGAAGATTTGCGGAATTCTGGCCAAAACTGCCATAAATAT
>NZ_JBEUDO010000048.1:0-22824 GCF_050584665.1 Nitrosomonas sp. ANs5 | reverse complement strand
AGTATTTGTGTGAGTTCTTCCTTGCTTTGCCCGGAAGAATGCTGCCCCATTGGCACTTTATTGGAAGGATCGGGTGGATCAATCAAACCGGTGGAAGATTTGAAAGTAATAAAATAGCGATTTGCGATAAGCTCGTCGACTGATCCGTTATCCTGGGAAAATCCAAACGCGGGAAGCAGCATCAGCGCCAAGGCTGCAATCAATAATCTCATTTTTGACTCCTAAAATAACAACAAAAATATTCTTTACCACTGCTGCCAAATAAAACGTGATGTAGCTCCTGACAGCGAGGAACCATCTGCACACATAGGGGTCAGGTCGTGAATCAAGAAAAACAAGGCTTAGGGTTATGAGTTCTTATTCTTGTGTGGAATAGTCCCGATCGTCGCTCTTATTTTTCTTGTTTCGCGACCTGAACATCCCGCTGCATAGCGGGTCCGCTGGCTTTCGTCCTGTTTTCGTTTACTATTTTCACTGCTTTCTTGCAAAGATGTATGAATCCGTTTATAGGGTAAAAAATCAATTTTATCTGACCCCTTCGATTTATTCTCTTTATTAAGCTAGTGGCCTAGAAGGCTGTTTTATCAAAGATTCAGCGGGAATACCCAGTTCCTGGTGCAGCTTCTGGATCATTTTGAGCGTCAGGGAGCGTTTGCGGTTTAGAACTTCGTATACGCGGTTGCTTTTTCCAATCATAGGTTCCAGGTCTTTGACTGTTAAGCCTTTCTGTTCCATTTCAAATTTAATGGCTTCAACGGGGTCCGGTAGATCGAGCGGGAAGTATTCCCGTTCGTAAGCTTCGATCAGTGTTACCAGAATATCCAGTTTGTCACCTTCTAGCGTATTGGGTTCTGCGGCCATCAGCGTGTCAATTTCTTTTAGTGCTGCACGGTAGTCAGCATCTGTTCTGATTGGTTTTATATCCATGGTCTTTTTGAACTAGATAATTTGAGCATCGATCCGGTCATATTGGGCATGGGTGCCTATGAAGCGGATATAAACAATTTTGTAAGCATAGTTAATCCATACCACCAACCGATATTTATTTCCGGCAATGTTGAATACTACTCTGCCATCTTTGAGGATACTGGCGTTCTTGAAGTTTGCCTTGACTTCTGAAGGAGATGACCAGCCGGCCTTCAGTGTATGTCTGTACCATGCAAGAGTTGGCTGAATTGCATCAGCATAAGATGAATCATTTTCCCAGAACGCCTTCAAGGTTGACAGAGCAATTACTCTCATGAGTGGATGTTAGTCCCATTACGGGACTTTGACAATCAGTTTGATGAAGGGATCCACCGTCCATAGATTTTTCTAATCTGCTCCCAATCTTTGTTACCCAATTTTTGGACAACACAGAGATGGTTTTTGCCTCTTGAAAGGAGAATATAATGGGGGTCAGGTCGCGAAACACGAATAACAATCGGATACTGCAAACCGGGATCTGCCTCAGAATCAAACATCCTTGCTGTTTCGAACAATAACCCCTATCGTCTTTGGGTGCAATTCATAAGGGCCGGACTTGGTTGATTCTTTTTCGGTGACCAATTTTCACAACCGTCTCGACAAGCTGCTCATCGCCGGTTCAGAAACCCGCTCATCGAACGGTGCGTATGGGTGGCCTCCAGCCGAAGCGCAGCATGCAATTGAGGGTCGGAATAAACCGTAGAACGTTTGGATATCTCGCTCATAGCATTCTCCAAATATCGTATATGCTGCACGTTATAACGTCATAGCATCAATCATGGACCAGTAATCGCTATTCTCATGACACTGATTGCCATACAATAATCAAAACTGCACGGCTTCCAGACCGTCCGGCAAATCCGGATGCAAGTAAAAATAGACGGCACCCCAAGTAGCCAAAACATCTCATTTCTCCGCACGCGCCACGGCTCGCTTGTGTCCAGGCTTTGGCTGCTGCGGCAGCTGCTGACAGGCCGCACGGTAAGCGCGCAAAGTCCGTTGTGCACGGCCCAGAACAGTATCTGGAGGATAATTGACCATGTCGTTCAATTCGGAATCTGCTGAGATCCCGCAAGGAAAATCAGACAGCAATTCAATGCCGTCGCACATATGCTCGGCAGTGTAAATATGGAATTCTCCTCTGGCCACTGCTTCGATCACCGCGCTATCCAGCATGAGATGGCGGCGGTTTCGACCAGGAATCAGCACGCCCTGGGTCCCATCCAGTCCTGCTGTTCTGCAAACCTTGAAAAATCCCTCAATTTTTTCATTAATGCCCCCTACCGGCAAAATTTCTCCATACTGGTTGATGGCGCCAGTGACCGCGATACCTTGCTTGAGCGGCAATCCGGCCAAGGCCGAGAGCAGCACGTATAGCTCGGCACAAGAAGCGGAGTCTCCCTCAATGCCATAGTATTCCTGTTCAAAAACGATAGAAGCATTGAGAGCCAGCGGCGCATTGTGCGAAAACAAGGCAGGCAACAAATGCTGCAGAATGAAAACGCCCTTATCGTGAATGGGGCCGGATAGCCCGACTTCGCGCTCGATATTCAGCAGACCATCCTCGCCGGCGAAGGTATGGGCTGTCACGCGCACCGGCATCCCGAAGCTTTGGTCGCCCATATCGATCAAACTCAAGCCATTGATTTGGCCGGTTCTTTGCCCGTGCACGGCAATCACCACATCACCGTCGGCAATGGCCTCCTGCGCGCATTGATCCGGATAGTTATGCCGCAAAATGCTGGCTTGCTGGGCTGAAATGACATCCTCCGCTTCAACTATCTGCCCATTTCGGGCTTTGCACTGCATGGCACTTTCCACGACCAGTGTCTCGGTATGGCTAAAATTTGCACTCAGACGTGTTTGATCCTCCGCCACTCTATGGCAAGCCCCCAGCACCGCAGCGACTGCCCCCTTGGAAAAATGCGGCAAACAGGCCTGCTGGCAAACATGCGCAATAAAAATCGAGAGTGCATGATAGGCTTGCGTGCTGGCCAGAAAGGAAGCGGCAAAATCGACTTTTACCCGGAAACGGCGCGCCAGTTCAGGATTGCTCTCCTGGATCGCATAATATTGCTCACGTGAACCGATCAGCACGATCTTCACCTGCAACGCGACAGCCTCCGGCTCGATTGAGACAACCGGCGTAGCTGCCGAGGCCGCCCACGGTTCTTCGATCTGCAACATATGACTGCGTAGCAGGCGACATATCTTTTCCCAGACCAGCCCGTCGGCCAGCAAATCATCCAAATGCAGCATCAGGAATCCACCATGTGCCCGCAGCAGGCCACCGGCGCGAATGCGGGTGTAATCAGTCATCAGCGCGCCTTCGACTGACTGATACTCGATGCTGCCTATCAATGATTTGAATGAGGGGTTATCCTCCACGACGACAGGCGCTCCAGACAACTCCCGATTATCCACCACCAGGTTGATCTGGTAACGTCCCAGCAAGCTGTTCATTCGTGTCTGGTATTTGTCCTCATCCACCCCCGATACCCAGAAAACATCCAGATTTTCTAGCACATCCTGCTGGATCTGGTCCAAATAGTGCCCAAGCTTGTCACGATCGGCAAAAGGCTGCGTCAGCCCATCAAGAATGGCATTCAGGACTCGTGCCAGCAAAGGCTGAATCCACTCCCGGTGCAAAGCTGACAGCGCTTCATCCCGCTGACGTTCCAGTGGGCGAATTTTCTCGAGATAACTGGTGATTGCGCTGCGCAAGGTCTGCTCAGCCTGGTCGATTGCCGCCCGGCGCGCCTTTGGCAAGGCTAAAACTTCATTTTCCGTCAATACATTACCGCTCTCGTCCAGAAGTGTAAAAATAAGGCGTCCCGCCTCGCGCTGAATAGCGAAATGCAGCGTCTCGGCAAGCGCATTGAGTTCGGCGTATGCCCTGGTTTCTTCCACTCTGAAACGCTTTTCGATGCGTTCGACCTCCGCCTTGAAATCCTCTTCATTCAAGCGTTTGGGTACTTCCTGTTGTAAGTTTTTTGCAAACAGCGCTAACTGCTGCCGTAACCAACTACCCTGTCCCGCCGGCAAACGCAGCGCCAATGGCCGCTCCGGCAGATCGAAGTTATGCACATAACACATATCGGGCGGTACCGGCCTGCTTGCTGCAACATGGGCCATCGCCTGACGCAACAAGGAAGACCTGCCACTACCGGTCTCGCCCAGTACAAACAGGTTATAGTCTGGCTGTCTCATTTCGAGTCCAAAAAAGGCAGCCTGCTGAGCGCGTTCCTGTCCGATCCAGGAAAGCGATTGATCCGTTAAAGCAGCAGTGTCCTGAAAATCCAGCGCATCGGGTTCGATGGCCAGACTCAGCGCACAAGGTTCCAATCTGGTTATTGGCATTTTTAAATTATCAAGATTGAGAAAAGTTCCGGTTAAACCCCGGAATCTCGGTTGGATAGGCTGAAATGCGCAGTGTTCAAGTCACATGGGGGCGCTATGGCCTCCTGGAATGGCATCAGCCACGCGGCTGCGCGACTCCCACAAAACCGCAAGCACAGCCATCCTGGCCAACCGAGGAATAAGAAAGAGAACAAGTGCTACGTATATAAAGCAGAACCAACTGGCTTGCAGCGACCCCATGGCCATCATGTGCGCAGGGCAGAGTCAATTTTAGCCAGTATCTTTTTCCACCACCGGTTGATGGTGCGATGGTTGAGCAAGGTATTCCGGCACCCAAGTGGTCAAAGTCATTTTAACAGCATCGTCACTTAACGCCTGCTGGACAGAGAACCACTCCAGCAGGCTGCACATCCACTGTCCGTCTGGCGGGCAAGAATGCGTAATGCGCAGTTTCTCATGCGGCGTCGGCAATGTACTTTCATTATCACCTGCCAGTTCTTCATGTAATTTCTCTCCCGGACGCAGGCCGGTAAAAATGATTTCAATATCGCTCTCGTTCAAACCGGACAGCCGAATCATATCTTTTGCCAGATCAACAATTTTGACCGGGTCGCCCATATCCATGATGAAAATCTCTCCACCAGTTGTCGTGCGATGCATGGCACCTGCCTGCAGAACCAATTGTGCAGCTTCCTGGAGTGACATAAAGTAACGACTGATAGCCGGATGGGTAACGGTAATGGGCCCTCCGCGCGCGATTTGCTCTCTGAATTTGGGAATGACGCTACCGGTACTTCCCAGGACATTCCCAAAACGTACGATGACAAAATCGGTACGAGGCGTAGCAGCCACCTGTTGACAGTCATTTTCAACCGACTGCTGGAACGCTTGGCATACCATTTCAGCCAGCCGTTTGCTCGCCCCCATGATATTGGTAGGATTCACCGCCTTGTCAGTGGAAATCAACACAAACTTCTCGATGCCATATTTGATGGCAGTCTGCGCCAGATAATAGGTACCCAGAACATTGTTTTTCAGCGCCTGCCAGCTATTGGCATGCTCCATCAATGGCACATGCTTGTAGGCTGCAGCATGAAAAACGGCAACAGGCCGATATTGATCGAATATTTGATCCAGTCTGGCGCTGTCCTTGACGTCACCGATCAGAAATGCCGCGGGAATCTCAGGGAAGCTGGCGTGACACTCTTCTGCAATGGTATACAGCGCATATTCGTTCAGTTCCAGCATTACCAGCAGTTTGGGATTAAACGACAAGATTTGCCGGCACAACTCCGAGCCAATCGATCCACCCGCACCGGTAACCAAAATGACTTTTCCGCTCAATAATTCATGCAGGCCTTCCATATCCAGCACAACCGGGGCACGGCCCAGCAAATCATCCAGTTCAACGTTGCGTATTTGCGATACAGTCATCCTGCCGCTCACCAAATCAACATAAGAAGGTACAGTCATGGGCTTGATCCCGATTCGGGCACAGATCTCCAGCGCATGGCGACGTAAAGCCTGAGGCGCTGAAGGCATGGCGATGATGACATGACCGACACTCAATTTCTCGACCCATTCGACCAGATCGTCAATCATTCCCAGCACTCTTACACCATGCAGATGCGTTCCCAATTTATTGGGATTGTCGGTCAGCAAGCCGGCCACATGCCAATCGCGGCTGCGTTCCAGTTCCTTGACAAGACTGACCGCAGTGCTGCCCGAGCCCAATACAATCACCGGCTGGCGTTTTGCATCGTCCAGGCTGTACAAACGCTGCTCTTTCCAAGATCGATAGACAATGCGGCTCCCCCCCATAATCAACATCAATAGCAGGGGCGCAAGAAACAGCGCCGCGCGCGGAACCAGTACAGGCAATTGCAGCATGTACAAGACAAACGGCACGGTAATCGCACCCAGTGCCACTGTCAGGAAAATCTGCTTCAAATCGGGCAAGCTGGCGTAACGCCATAATCCACGATAAAGACCGAACGAATAAAATATGCCGGCTTGCAAAGGCACGACCCACAAGAGAATATGCTTGAATGATTGCTGATACTCGCCGGGAATCTCAAAATTGAAACGAAACAGGTAGGCCAGCCACCAGGCAATGACCACCGCCAGAAAATCATGCGCGAATGCAATGAATGAGCGAACGCGGGGTTTAATTGCAATTATTCTGCTCATTACCGGAACGATTGCGTTGAAAATAGTCAAAAATCACCATCGTAATGAAATAAATACCTATCCATATACCCACCAACCATAGTTGGGTTGCCGCATCTTGCCGGATTGACCATACAGCACTCCCACTTGCAATCAGCATCACTGCATAACCAAGCAAGGCTGTTTTGCGATGTCCGAAACCGCTTTGCACCAAACGTTGATAGTAATGTGCACGATGCGCCTGCCAGATCCGTTCACCCCGCCATGCTCGTTTGGCCAGGGTCACTGTGGCATCGGCAATAAATGGTGAAAACACCAATAATGGAAACCACAGGGTCCATACTGCCTGCATCCAGCCCCAGATGCCCAGCACGGCGGCCAGAAACCCCAGCGGGATCGATCCCACATCGCCCATAAAAATTCGGGCCGGATAAAAATTGAACAATAAAAAAGCAGCGGCAGCTGCCATAACACAAAAATTTATCGCGGCCAATAGATCATTGCCCATTAACCAGGCACTCAAACCATAACAGCCAAAGCCGATCAATGCCATGCCGCCGGCAAGTCCATCTGATCCATCCATGAAATTATACAGATTGGTCACCCAAAGTATGACCAATCCCACGACGAATGTCAGCGCCCCGCCATAAGAGGGATAAATCTGCCATATGGCAAATGCCATGGCAACCGATGCATGCACCAGTAAACGCTGTAAAACGGGCAGTGTTTTCACATCATCGATGAAAGAAATGATTGCCAGCAGGCCAATGCTCGCCCATAACGCCAATGGAATGGCTGTTGCCAGCGATAACCACGCTGCCAGTATGCCGACGATGATGCCCACCCCTCCGGTGCGGGGAATGGGCGTACTATGCAATGAGCGCGGATTGGGATAATCGAGCACTTTCGGAGCCGTGGGGCTATTGACCTGCCACAGGATCAGAAAATATGCAACGATGAAGGCGAGAAACGGCGCTAGGATCAGTTGGACAGACATGGCGTACAAAAATGATGGATCGATTTTAACCCGGATTCCTTGATTGGACAGGCTGTTGTGTACGCTCTCCAAAGCGCCTCATAAAACACAGCCTTACCGCATGATAATGTCATTGCAAGGCATTGCCATCCCGTTCAGCACTTTTAAAAATGCCCGCAATTCACACCCTCGCATTGTCACCAATTGGGCGGGCAGCACAATAGGTCGGCGATAAAGCATAGCAGCCAATAGAGGAACCCATGTCTAACAGCGTGTTGAATGGCCATCATGGCAGCCCTATATCGGCGATACAAGGACCCCATTGCTGCATTCTATGCGATAAGTGCCCACGCTCTACCATCAAATAATCAGCTCCTGTAGAAAAACCACATTCAACCAACCATTCACGACGAGGGCAGAAAAGGAAAACAAATGACAGGATAGATCAGGGACGCTGCATATTGAAGCGACCAGGGCGAGTAATGGTTTTTTCACAGGGCCGGAACACTTGCAAAAATTCCCCGCGTCTGGTTTAGGGGATGGTTACCGGAATCAGCCAGCTAGGAGGCTGTCCGAGAATAGACTGGTCTACTGCGGACGAGCCTGATTGGCCGGATTTTCCGATCCTTTTCGTTGAATAGAACGACTATTCGCCTCAAATGATCGAAAAATCCCGCTCAACCAGCCTCGCCTTCGCTACGATCGCTATTCTCGGACAGCCTCCTAGCAGATGCTGATATCCATCCGGTGCAAGCACGTGTCAGCAGAAAAGCTGTTTTTCAATGGACAAATGACGATCCTAAAGCGCGTTAAAGGAATTTTCCCACCCTGGCAGGGTGGGAAAATTCCTGAGCTTCAGTCAAATTCCGCGCTGATTAGCGGAGGGTTTATGCCGACATGGGATTTGCCGCGTAATACTGATGAGCAGCTGTTGCAGCGGCTCCCCGTTCTACTTTCATACCCAAGTCTGCCAATACATGTTCCAGTGCATCCAGGCAGAAAATCACTTTCTCTATCCTGCTTGAATTACCCATTAAACCAAAGCGCCAGATCTTGCCTGCAAAATCTCCCAGTCCGGCACCAATCTCAAGATCGTAATCTGCCAACAACCGACGGCGCACTTCTTTCTCATCGATACCAGCAGGGACATGGACCGAATTCAATTGCGGTAAACGGTAGGGTTCGGCCACGACATACTCAATGCCCAACGTTTTTAAACCGGCCTTCAATGCTTCGTGGTTACGGCGGTGCCTCGCCCAGGAATGCTCAAGTCCTTCCTCATACAGCATGACCAGCGATTCATGCAGGCCATATAAAGAATTGGTCGGTGCCGTATGATGATAGGTGCGGGAAGACCCCCAATAGCCGAGTAACAGATTGATGTCCATAAACCAGCTGTGCACTTTCTCGGTACGGCCTTTGACCAGATTGGCCACACGCTCGGAAAAACTGACCGGTGATAATCCCGGCGGGCAAGACAGACATTTCTGGCTGCCGGAATAAATAGCATCAACGCCCCACGCATCCATATAGATCGGCGTGCCGCCCAGAGAAGTCACGGTATCCATAATCGTCAGACAACCATACTTTTTTGCAATCTCGCACAGCGTTTTTGCATCCGACTGCACGCCGGTAGATGTTTCAGCATGCACAAATGCCACGATCTTCGTGTCCGGATTGCTTTTCAAAGCATCTTCCAGCTTCTGCGGGTCAACCGGTTCGCCCCATTTGTCTTCCACTACCACAGGAGTACCGCCACAGCGCTCGACATTTTCTATCATGCGTCCGCCAAATACACCATTTCTGCATACAATGACTTTGTCTCCCGGCACGATCATATTGACAAAGCACATTTCCATACCGACAGAACCCGGGCCGGAAACGGGGAAAGTCAATACATTGGACGTCTGAAACGCATATCTGAGCAATCCTTTCAATTCTTCCATCATATCCGTGAACACCGGATCAAGATGACCCAGCGTAGGACGAGCCAGAGCAGCTAGCACACGAGGATGTGTATCCGATGGTCCTGGACCCATCAGAACACGTTGTGGCGGATAGAATGTGGTTATTTTTTTTTCTGGACGAAAATCATCGGTGGTCATTGATATTCCTAAGGAGTGTATAGACGAAATTATTTTCTGAGGCTTCTCTAGGCATTCAATTTTCTTTGCTTGACTGCACTGTTCCCAGCGCCTGGAAACTTGCGCCAGAGATCCCCTTTAGTAACTGAAGCGGGGATTTTATCAAGTGATAAGAAAATTTACTATCCGGTTCAACCGGAAATTATCCTGCAAATCTCCCGCGCAGCCTCTCGTCAATGAGTCTGGGCAAGCACAGAATTTCAATGAACCAGAAACAGGGGATGGGGCACAGCATAGATCACGCATAATTCAACCAGTGATCACTTGGCATCATTCTACGCGCGAAGGATTGCATGGTCGCTTTACCGGGTCTGATTTCAGACCCGGTAAAGCTTGTATCGGTTTTCAGTGTTTGATTGCAGTAGAGCCGGCCGAGCCCTTTTCGGACACCGATGTAATCGGTTGGCTGGAAAGCGTCGATGGCAGCATTTCTGGCTTATACTCAAGCGCAACTTCCAGAACCTGATCGATCCACTTTACTGGCTGGATATTCAGCCTGCTTTTTATATTAGCCGGAATCTCGCTCAAATCCTTAACATTTTCCTCCGGAATGAGCACGGTGGTAATCCCGCCACGATGCGCGGCAAGCAGTTTCTCCTTGAGCCCGCCGATAGGCAATACCTCGCCTCTCAGGGTGATTTCGCCGGTCATGGCAACTGCAGCCCGAACCGGAATTCCCGTCAATGCAGACACCATGGATACGCAGATACCAATGCCTGCACTGGGCCCATCCTTGGGTGTAGCACCCTCAGGCAAATGAATATGAATGTCGTTTTTCAGGTAAAAATCGTCGTGAATCCCCAAAATTGCGGAACGGCTGCGTACAACAGATAGTGCAGCCTGGATCGACTCTTGCATGACTTCGCCCAATTTCCCGGTGGTAATGGTCTTTCCCTTGCCAGGCAAGACCACTGCTTCGATTCTCAGTAACTCGCCACCGACTTCTGTCCAGGCAAGCCCAGTTACCTGCCCGACCTGATTCTTCTCCTCGGCCATTCCATAGACATAGCGCCGCACACCGAGATATTTGTCGAGATTGCGGGAATTGGCCGTGATCTTGCCCTTATTACCCTTGAGCAATAACGCTTTGACCACTTTGCGGCAGATCCTGGAGACTTCCCTTTCCATCGATCGTACTCCAGCTTCCCGGGTGTAGTAACGGACAATATCACGCAAAGCCGATTCAGAAACAGCCAACTCATCGTCCTTCAGGCCATGATTCTTCATTTGCTTGGGAAGCAAATAACGTTTCGCGATATTCAGTTTTTCATCTTCGGTATACCCTGACAGGCGGATGACTTCCATCCGATCCAGCAAGGCTGGGGGAATATTCAGGGTATTTGCTGTCGCCACGAACATGACGTCAGACAAATCGTATTCGACCTCGATATAGTGATCAACGAAGGTGCTATTCTGCTCTGGATCAAGCACTTCCAGCAGCGCCGATGAGGGGTCGCCACGAAAATCCATGCCCATTTTGTCCACTTCATCGAGCAAGAACAACGGATTCTTGACACCCACTTTGGTCATGCTTTGCAGGATCTTTCCGGGCATAGAACCAATATAAGTACGGCGATGGCCGCGGATCTCGGCTTCATCCCGCACGCCCCCCAGCGACATACGGACAAATTTACGATTGGTCGCGCGCGCGATGGATCGTCCCAGTGAAGTTTTACCGACGCCGGGCGGGCCAACCAGGCAAAGTATCGGTGCCTTGGATTTAGCCACTCGCTGCTGTACAGCCAGATACTCAACGATTCGTTCTTTGACCTTCTCCAATCCATAATGGTCTTCGTCCAGAGTGGTCTCGGCTGTTTCCAGTTCTTTAAAAATTTTGGTCTTTTGCTTCCACGGTAACCCCACCAAGGTATCGATATAATTCCTGACGACTGTCGCTTCTGCCGACATGGGAGACATGAGACGCAGTTTCTTGAGTTCGGATTCAGCTTTGGCAAGCGCCTCTTTCGGCAGAGAAGCTGCTCTGATTTTGCGTTCGATTTCCTCGAGATCCGCGCCCTCTTCGCCTTCACCCAATTCTTTCTGAATCGCCTTGACCTGCTCGTTCAGATAATAATCCCGCTGGCTTTTCTCCATCTGGCGCTTGACTCTGCCACGGATGCGTTTTTCCACCTGCAGAATGTCTAGCTCGGCTTCGAGCAGACCAAGCAGTCGCTCCAGGCGTTGCTGAACATCGAAGATTTCCAGAATTTCCTGTTTCTGTTCCAAGCGCAAAGGTAGATAGGCGGCAATGGTATCCGCCAGGCGGCCTGCCTCATCGATGCCGCTTAAAGATGCAAGAATTTCAGACGGAATTTTTTTGTTCAATTTGACATACTGATCAAACTGAGAAAGCAGGGCACGTCGCAATGCCTCTATTTCAGGCGTATTGACTTCATCAATCAAAATACGAGCGGCCTTGCCCGAAAATGCATTTTCGGAATCGTCGAGCGCCTCGATTTTTGCCCGATAATTCCCTTCCACTAGAACTTTTACCGTACCATCCGGTAATTTCAGCATCTGCAGTATGCTTGAAACACAGCATACTTTATATAAGTCCTGGGGGAGTGGATCATCTTTGGCGGCTGATTTCTGGGCGACCAGCAAGATATTCTTGCCAGCTTCAGTCGCAATTTCCAACGCCTTGATGGATTTGGGCCGCCCGACGAACAGCGGGATCACCATATGTGGAAAAACCACTACGTCGCGTAACGGCAACAAAGGCAAATCCAGTTCACTGGATTCAATGTCGATGGTGTCTGATGTCATGTTTTACCCCTTGAGGGAATGCAGATAAATCAAGTTATGGTGCTGCTTTGATAAAAAACAAGCTTCCTAAGGGTTATTTCGAGTATGGCAGGTCAGACTCTTTATGCCTGTTTCGAATTCCTCGCCAACTTGGGTTTTTCTGCATAAATTAAAATCGGTTGAATATCCTCGTTATTGGGACCCGCTTCAATTACAACCTTAGATACATTATCGACCGACGGCAGGTCATACATAATATCCAGCAACGTCTCTTCCAAAATGGAACGCAGTCCACGCGCACCGGTTTTGCGCGCCAACGCTTTCCTGGCGATGGCCGTGAGTGCCTGTTCCCGGAATTCCAATTCAACGCCACCTTCCATGTTGAATAATTTGCAGTACTGCTTGACCAGCGCATTCTTGGGCTCGACCAGAATCTGGATCAATGCCGCCTCGTTCAGCTCGCTCAAGGTTGCGACCACCGGCAAACGGCCGACAAATTCAGGGATCAGGCCATATCTGATCAGATCTTCCGGCTCAATCTCTTTAAGAATTGCGTTCAGTGCCTTGTGGTCATCCCGGTTCACGACTCTCGCACCAAAACCTATGCCGCCTTTTTCAGAGCGGGTCCGGATAATCCGGTCTATACCATCAAACGCACCGCCGCAAATAAACAAAATATTGGTGGTATCGATCTGGATAAATTCCTGATTGGGATGCTTGCGGCCACCTTGCGGCGGAACCAGGGCGGTCGTCCCTTCGATCAATTTAAGCAGCGCCTGCTGCACCCCTTCCCCGGATACATCCCGAGTAATGGACGGGTTGTCCGATTTACGGGAAATTTTATCGATTTCATCAATATAGACGATACCCCGCTGCGCCTTTTCGACATCATGGTTGCATTTCTGCAGCAGCTTCTGAATGATGTTTTCGACGTCCTCACCCACATAACCCGCCTCGGTCAGGGTGGTCGCATCAGCGATCACGAACGGCACATCGAGCAATCTTGCCAACGTTTGCGCCAGCAAGGTCTTGCCGGAACCCGTCGGCCCGATCAGCAGGATATTGCTTTTGGCAAGTTCAACTTCATCCTTATCATTGGTTTTGGACAGACTTCTCAGGCGTTTGTAATGGTTATAGACAGCGACAGAAAGCGTTTTCTTCGCCGATTCCTGTCCGATGACATACTGATCCAAGGTCTGGCATATTTCACGTGGGGTCGGCAGACTCGATTTGGACAGCTTGGCTGTTTCACTCACCTGCATTTCCTCGCGAATGATGTCATTGCAAAGGTCGATGCATTCATCGCATATGAATACGGAGGGCCCTGCGATCAGCTTCCTGACCTCTCGCTGACTCTTTCCGCAAAAAGAACAATACAATAGTTTTTCGTCGTTTGTTTTTTCGGACATCACTCTACCCCGCAATCATCGCACGAACATGAATCGTTTAAAATTCCAGCCAGGGCGATCCAATATTATTTTTTCTTTTCATCCCTGCTGGTTAGCACTGTATCCACCAAACCGTATTTTACTGCTGCCTCGGCACTGAGGAAGTTATCACGATCGGTATCTTTTTCTATCGTTTTCATGGTTTGACCAGTATGGTGCGCCATGATTTCATTCAATCTGTGCTTAAGATACAAAATTTCCTTGGCGTGTATCTCGATATCCGATGCCTGCCCTTGGAATCCGCCCATCGGCTGATGAATCATAACGCGCGAATTGGGCAGGCAAAAGCGTTTATCCTTGGCCCCTGCGGTCAACAACAATGCCCCCATGCTCGCTGCCTGGCCCACACAGAGCGTGCTCACATCCGGTTTGATAAACTGCATTGTGTCATAAACAGCCAAACCGGCTGTAACCAGTCCCCCGGGAGAATTAATGTAAAGATAGATATCCTTGTCTGAATTCTCGGATTCCAGGAATAGAAGCTGGGCGATAATCAAATTGGCGGACGCCTCCGTAACAGGGCCTACCAAAAAAATGATCCGCTCTCTGAGCAGCCGTGAATAAATATCGTAGGCGCGCTCGCCTCTCCCGCTGGTTTCGATCACCATCGGAATCAAACCCAACCCTGTCGGATTCAATGCACTATCCTTCTGTTCAAACATTGGCTGCATAGGGATGCCCCATCAATTCTTCAAAAGTAATACTCTGATCAACAATACTGGCTCTCTCTAGTATCCATGATACGACATTATCCTCCAGCACAATGGGCTCGATATCCCGGAGTCGATCGGGAGAGGCGTAATGCCATTTAACGACTTCCTGCGGATTTTCATAACTCTGCGCATATTCTTCGACAAAGCGCCTGACTTGCTCCGGTTTGGCGCTCAACCCATGTGTTCTAATCAGCTTGCCCAGGATCAGGCCAAGCTTGACGCGCCGTTCTGCTTTTTCCTGGAAGGCATCTCGCGGAATATCCAGTTCTTTGTTGCGCAGGCCCCGCGCTGCCTGAGCGTCGCGCATTTCTTCTATCAACCGGTCAATTTCCTGTTGAATCAGTGCCTGTGGCACCTGAATCGAAATCATATCCAGCAAGGCCTGCATGATCTGCTCTTTGATTTTGGCATGGACGCGCTGCCCCGCTTCTCGCTGCAAATTAGCCCTGATTTCTTCTTGCATTTTAGTGACGTCCCCATCCGGGACACCAAGCAATTTGGCGAATTCGCTATCAACATCGGGCAATTTAGGCGCATCGGCCCGGTTAAGCTTGACCGTGAAAGACACGGTCTTGCCAGCCACTTCCTTGCCGGGATAATCCGCGGGAAACGTCATATCAAATGTTTTTTCTTGCCCCGTACTCATACCCACGACAGCTGTCTCAAAATCCTGCAGGAGATTTCCTTCACCGAGCACCACACTATAGTCATCGGCCTGACCACCGGTAAAATCCTGGCCATCCAGCTGGCCACGATAGTCGATATTGACACGATCGCCCAGCTGCGCGGGACGATCCACTGTTTCAAAGCGCGCCCGTTGCTTGCGCAAAAGATCTACCGTTTTTTGCACTTCTGCCTCACCAACCTGCAGTACAGGCTTATTGACCGTAATCGCGCTGAAGTCGCCTAATTCAAAATCGGGATAAATTTCAAAGTTCACGCTGAATTCATAATCAGCGCCATTTTCTGCAAAATTCTTAGCTTCGAAATTTGGGGTACCAGCAACCTGGAAACCTTCTTTTTTGACAGCTTCATTGAACGCCTTTTGCAGCATTTCTCCCAGGACTTCCTGGTGAATTTGCAGGCCATGCTGTTGTGCGACAATCTTCAACGGAACCTTTCCGGGGCGAAAGCCCTGAACTCTGACCTTGGGCGCAAGACGCTTCAGACGATCATCCACTTCAGCCTGAACTTTATCTCGGGCAATCGAGAACTCAAGGCTGCGTTCCAGTGGATTGGAGGTTTCCACTTGTGTTTGCATCGAATCTTCCTAAACTGATATGTGATGAAAAGATAAGCAGCGTGATGACTGCAAGACTATTTTTTCAGGATTTTTCTGGTGCGAAAGGGGGGACTCGAACCCCCACACCTCATCGGCGCCAGAACCTAAATCTGGTGCGTCTACCAATTCCGCCACTTTCGCGTGTATCCTCTGAAAGGCATAGGACTTAAAACCTTAAGCTGCTGCCATCCATCTGTGAAAACAATCCACAGAATTTTGGCCGACAGCCTATCATATTCCTTCCTAACCTATGTTATTGATTATACCTTCTTCTTCTGGAGGCCGCAGCTTTCCTGCTCACCATGCATGGTTTATGCTTGACAAAGCAAGGTTTTGCCACTCAAGCCACGACTGTCAGGCCCTATCAAATAGAGATAAGTCCGCATTAAATCTTCTGGCTGGCAGAGTGCGCGATTATTGCTGCCTGGGTGCGTTTTGGTGCGCTGCGGCGTATTGACAGCACCCGGTATCAATGCATTGATCCGCAGATTCGGGAACATCTCCCATTCCTCGGACTGAATTCTGACCAGCACTTCTATGCCCGATTTGGCCACCGCAAAAGCACCCCAGTATGCAGCCGGTGCCTGGCCATGCGTATCGCCTGTCATGATCACACTGGCGTCGGGAGAAGCCTTGAGCAGCGGCAGGCAGGCCTGGGTCAGCGCCGCAGGCACCATCAAATTGACCTGCATGATGGTTTGCCAATGCTCAAGCTTGTGATACGCCAACGGCATTGCGCCGTAAGTCCAGGCCGCGTTGTGCAAAATGCCGTCCAGCCGGCCCATCTGGGAAGCAATCGCTTCGGCCAGCGCGGCAATATCCGCATCGGCCGCTTTTTCAAAATCGAAAGGCAGAATGATTGCGGAAGCCTTGCCCAGCGCCTCGATTTCATCATAAACGCGCTCGAGCTTTTCGACCCTGCGGCCATGCAAAATGACTGTAGCGCCATGGTTGGCATAAGTGATCGCCGCGGTTCGCCCGATCCCTTGGCCAGCACCGGTAACCAGAATGACGCGGCCTTCAAGCAAATCCTGGCCAGCCTGATAAGTTTTTAGAATATCCAATTTTTTAGCCTAGTGCGGCAGATTAAATTAAAAAACCACAACCAACCAGCGAGAAAGGCCGGTTGGTTGTGGTTTTACTAATAGCCTGGGAGCGGGGCTGATTACATATCCATGCCGCCCATGCCGCCCATGCCGCCCATACCACCCATGCCAGCCGCACCGGCCGATTCCTCTTTCGGCAGTTCTGCAACCATTGCGTCGGTCGTCAGAATGAGCCCGGCAACCGATGCGGCATTTTGCAATGCTGAGCGAGTCACCTTGGTCGGATCCAGCACGCCCATCGCTACCAGATCACCATATTCACCGGTGGCTGCATTGTAACCAAAGTTACCTTCGCCATCCTTGACTTTGTTGACCACCACGGAAGCTTCGTCACCGCAATTGGTCACAATTTGGCGCAGCGGTTCTTCCATGGCACGCAGCACAATTTTGATGCCAGCATCCTGATCATGGTTATCGCCCTTGACACTGCTCACAGCCTTGGTTGTGCGCAACAATGCCACACCACCGCCCGGGATGATCCCTTCTTCCACTGCAGCACGGGTGGCATGCAACGCGTCTTCCACACGTGCTTTCTTCTCCTTCATTTCCACTTCGGTTGCAGCGCCAACTTTGATCAACGCAACCCCGCCAGCCAGTTTAGCAACACGCTCTTGCAATTTCTCACGATCATAATCGCTCGTGGCATCCTCGATCAGTGCGCGGATCTGAGCGACACGCCCCTCAATCGCTTGGGTATCACCTGCACCATCAATGATGGTCGTGTTCTCCTTGCCGACCTCGATACGTTTTGCTTGACCCAAATCGTCAAGTGTCGCTTTTTCCAGAGACAAGCCAACTTCTTCAGCAATCACTGTACCACCGGTCAAAATAGCGATGTCTTCCAGCATGGCTTTGCGGCGGTCACCAAAACCAGGTGCCTTGACTGCACAAGTTTTAAGTATGCCACGAATATTGTTCACCACCAATGTTGCCAGCGCTTCGCTATCCACATCTTCGGCAATGATCAGCAGGGGTTTGCCCGACTTGGCCACCTGTTCCAGAATCGGCAGCAGATCACGGATATTGGATATTTTCTTGTCATGCAACAGGATGTATGGGCTTTCAAGCGCAGCAATTTGCTTTTCCGCGCTGCTGACAAAATAGGGCGAGAGATAACCCCGGTCAAACTGCATGCCTTCCACCACATCCAGCTCATTTTGCAGGCCCGAGCCGTCTTCGACCGTGATCACACCTTCCTTGCCGACTTTATCCATGGCTTTGGCGATGATTTCACCGATCTCGGCATCTGAATTGGCAGAAATGCTGCCTACCTGAGCAATTTCCTTGCTGGTGGAACAAGGCTTGGAAAGTCTTCTCAGGTCTTCCACTGCTGCAATCACTGCTTTATCAATGCCGCGCTTCAGATCCATCGGATTCATGCCGGCCGCAACGTAACGCATCCCTTCTTTGACGATAGACTGTGCCAGAACGGTTGCGGTAGTGGTGCCATCACCAGCGGTATCAGAGGTTTTGCTGGCGACTTCCTTGACCATTTGCGCGCCCATGTTCTCGAACTTGTCCTTCAGCTCGACTTCCTTGGCAACTGACACACCATCCTTGGTAATTGTCGGTGCGCCATAGGCGCGTTCCAGCACCACGTTGCGCCCTTTAGGACCCAGCGTCACTTTCACTGCATCGGCCAGAACATTGACCCCATTGATCATGGCATGACGCGCCACATCACCAAATTTCACTTCTTTTGCTGCCATAATTTATTCTCCTAATTTCAGTTGGTTATTTGCAATATTCGACTAGCCTATTGATTAGCCTTCGATCACACCCATGATGTCTTCTTCGCGCATCACCAATAATTCTTCGCCCTTGATTTTCACGGCTTGACCGGCATATTTTCCGAACAAGACTTTGTCTCCAACCTTAACTTCCAATGCACGGACATTGCCATCATCACCCACTTTTCCCTTACCTACGGCAATGATTTCACCTTGATCAGGTTTCTCGGCAGCTGAATCGGGAATCACGATACCGGATGCAGTCTTGCGTTCCTCCTCTAACCGCTTGACAATTACACGGTCATGTAAGGGGCGAATATTCATAGTTCTTTCTCCTAAAATTGGTTAACAAGAATGATAAAAAATCCGATAGTTCGACTCGGCGAGTTATAGTGACTATCAGCGTTTATAATTTTCAAGCCATTTGCTAGCACTCAACGCCAACGAGTGCTAATAATAGTGGCTCGCATAAGGAATTTCAAGTCAATGAACAATAAAAATTTATCTGCACACAGCAATCAAGCGGTTTGGCACCCTTGCACCCAAATGAAACACCATGAAACATTCCCCCCGCTCTCCATCGCCAGAGGAACAGGGGTGTGGCTATACGACGAAAATGGCAAACGCTATCTTGATACGATCAGCTCGTGGTGGGTCAATCTATTCGGTCATTGCAATCCGCGCATCAATGCCGCGCTGATTGATCAGCTTGGAAAACTGGAGCACGTCCTGCTGGCAGGCGTCACCCATGAGCCCGTGCTTACGCTGTCCGAAAAATTATGTGAGATAGCGCCAGAGAATCTCGGCCACTGTTTCTACGCCTGCGATGGCGCCTCGGCCACCGAAATCGCCCTGAAAATGAGCTTCCACTATTGGCAGCAAAGTGGCTATCCCACCAAAACGGTTTTTATCCATCTCCAGAACGGCTATCACGGAGAAACACTCGGCGCGCTGTCGGTGACCGATGTCGCGCTTTTCAAACAAACCTACGCCCCGTTGTTGCGGCCTTCCCCTTCGATGCCTACCCCTGACTGGCGCTTTGCCCAGGACGGCGAATCCCCCGAAGCCTGCGCACTCAGAGCGGCAGCGGAATTGGAAAACTACCTTGCGCAACACCATACCAATACAGCTGCCCTGATTCTGGAACCACTCGTTCAGGGAGCAGCCGGCATGGGGATGTATCACCCCATCTATCTCAAACGTGCACGAGAAATTTGCGACACCTATCAAATTCATTTGATTGCGGATGAAATCGCGGTCGGTTTCGGCCGCACAGGCACGCTGTTCGCCTGCGAACAGGCGGAAATCTCCCCCGACTTCCTGTGCCTTTCAAAAGGCCTGAGCGGCGGTTACTTGCCGCTCTCGGTGGTCATGACCACCGATAACATCTATCAGGCATTTTATAGCGACCAGACCAGCCGGGCCTTTCTCCACTCGCACTCCCATTCCGGCAATGCGCTGGCTTGCCGGGCGGCACTCGCCACGCTCGAAATCCTGGAACAGGACAACGTCATCACCAGCAACCGTGACAAAGCGAGCTATCTCAATCAATGCCTGCAGCCAGTCCAAGCACACCCCAGAGTTGAAAATTTCCGCAATTGCGGCATGATCTGGGCATTCGAAGTCAGCGATCCGGCACCGGGCTTTACTCTGAAATTTGCGCACATGGGGCTGGATCAGCAACTGCTGATCCGCCCGCTCGGCAACACCGTCTACCTGATGCCACCCTATGTCATCAATGAGGAAGAAATGCATCTGATGGCACAGGGCGTACTCCATATTCTCAACCACATCTAACGACCAATCATGCGAATAACATTTCTAGGCGGTGCGGGTGAAGTGACCGGATCCTGCTATCTGATCGAAACCGGTCAGATACGTTTCCTGATCGATTGCGGGATGTTTCAGGGCGGACGCGGTGCCGACCATAAAAACCGGACGGCGATCAACTTCGATCCGGAATCCATCGATTTCGTATTGTTAACCCATGCCCATATCGATCATTCCGGCTTATTGCCGCGCCTGAGCGTGCTCGGCTTCAGGGGCCGGGTCTACACCACCAACGCGACCGCCGACCTGCTCAGCGTAATGCTGAAAGACAGCGCCTATATACAGGAAAAAGAAGCCGAGTGGCGCAACAAGGCCATGCTACGCAAGAAACACCAGCTCGATCATGACAACGCGCCACTTTACACAGTTGCCCAGGCCGAAGCGTTTCTCAAGCAAATACACCGTGTTGATTACGACGAAACCGTCACGCCACATGCCTCGCTCCGTTGCCGCTTCCAGGACGCCGGCCATATTCTCGGATCAGCCATCATCGAAGTTTGGATCAAGACAGACGGGCAGCAAAAGAAACTGGTCTTTACCGGCGATCTCGGCCAACCGGGCCATCCCATCGTGCGCGACCCTGCCCGCATAGAAGAAGCGGACTATCTGCTGCTCGAATCCACCTATGGCAACCGCCTCCACCGCAGCATACAAGACACCCGCGACGAACTGGTTACCGTCATTCAGGAAACGCTGTCACAAAAGCGTGGCAACATCATCGTGCCTGCCTTTACCGTCGGCCGGACCCAGGATTTACTGTTTCTGCTCGCCGATCTTCAGCGCGAGGGGAAGCTGGGCCCCATGGATATCTATGTGGATTCTCCCATGGCATTGGCCGCGACTGAAATCACCCTCAAGCACCACAACCTGCTCGACCAGGAAACCGTAGAAACCCTGAACTGGTTTAGCCATGACAACAAGAATGTGCGGGTACACTTCGCGCAAGAAATCGAGGACTCGATCAAACTGAACAATACTCGGCATGGCGCGATCATCATCTCTGCCAGCGGCATGTGCGATGCCGGGCGCATCAAATATCACCTCAAATATAATTTGCCCCGGCCGGAATGCAGCATCCTGATTACCGGCTTTCAGGCCGCTGGCACACTGGGGCGCAGGCTGGTCGACGGCACCAAAAAAGTTCGCATTTTTGGTGACGAAATTCCCGTGCGCGCCTCCATCCACACCATAGGCGGGCTTTCCGCCCATGCCGATCAACGGGATTTGCTCAATTGGCTAAAAGGCTTTAAACAACCACCCAGAAAAACTTTCATCATTCACGGCGAACCCAGCAACGCCGAAGCGCTCGCCGAAGTCATTCAGAAAAAAATGCACTGGAAAACGAGCATCCCGCAACGCATGGAAAGCGAGCAACTGTAGCGTTCCCAGCCAGCCCGACCACCCGGGCATGCAGAATTGCAAAGGGTCATTGCCGCGAAGCGCAGCATGGTAGATGGCATACACCCTGCACACACTCGGTGGCGCCAGCCACCCTGTGCATGTGCAGGGTGTAAGAAATTCAGGTTATTGCCCAGGGAACCGGGTCACGTCCCTTATTTGGTTTGGCTGTTGGCCAACACGAAATCGGCCAGGCGATCCGCTGCTTCACCCTGAATATTCGGGAAAGCCGTCATGCGCAGACTGCCATTCTGCACCTTGGCAATGACCGCTTCCTTGTTGGCCACGCTGGCACTCAATACCATGACACCACCGGCCTCGGGCTTGTGGCACTTGGTGCAGTTGGCATAGAAAATATCTTCCCCGCTGGCGCTTGCCGGAGGCGTATAAGTATCGGTCTTGGAACAGCCGACCAAACCTGTCAATGCCGAAACCGCTAATAATAAAACCATTTTTCTCATTGATATGCTCCGATAATAGATATAAAAATTGCACAGCACTGGCAGCCCGGCATTCATCGTTGAAAAAACCGCATGCGCAGTTTTCAAACCACCCCAGAAATCAGTTGAACCGGACTGCCGCGTGCAACACATTCAGTTCACAGGATAAAGCATAGCGTTTTGCTAACAGAAGCTTGGCCACACCAAATAGACTCAACCGGGAATTCCAGGCCTCAACAACGAAGGGAGAACATTATAACGCTGCTGGCGGCATCCTCCGGCAGAAGATGTTTGCCGCTGGATCACATGTTGCAGCGGGCCGGGAATCACAAAACGGGGGTAGGCGCGTGATTGATTGGTTGATTTGGCGTCTATCTATCCAAAGAGATCACAGTCTCTCTTGGCAATTTTAAAAAACCAATTTAGTCCGACCCTATTGATTAGTCTGGCCCTATTCTATTGATTCCTAACAAATAAGGTTAGATTATGGCTCGCTTCGCTCTCATAATCTAACCTT
>NZ_JBEUDO010000047.1:0-23343 GCF_050584665.1 Nitrosomonas sp. ANs5 | reverse complement strand
AATTCGCAGATAGAGGTTGCCCTGTCCTGCAATCTGGTTTATGCTGTGCGGCCATATTGCCCTAAGGGCATTCCAAACGGAGAAGTGACCGAGTGGTTGAAGGTGCACGCCTGGAAAGCGTGTGTACGGTAATACCGTACCGCGGGTTCGAATCCCGCCTTCTCCGCCACTTATCTTTATAAGTATCTGATTAATAATCTGATTTTAAATCGCTAATATTCCTACCGTACTTTCTACCCTGCTTGCAAACATTTTATCTGTAAAGCCCTAGACTTGATCTAGTAGCTTCGAAAATCAGTTTCAACTGAATCTGACATTGACTGAATGAACTCAATCCTTTGTAGTCAAGCCGTATAGTCCTAATCGAAAGCATCTGATGATTAGTATCAAGAGGGAAGCGTATTCTGAGGTTCATAAACTGCCTGGATACCTTCTCCATAATATAGGAAGTTTTTGAGTGAACAGGTACTATTCCACTCGATGACCAACAATCAACACGACAACTTCAATGGACCAGTTGATATTGAGCAGTTTACGATCTATTTGGTTAATATGAGCTATGAAGTCACTGGTAAGCGCATCCGTGACTAGCTCGCCGCCAGCAAGTGATGTGGCTACACTATTTACTGCTTTCTTTGCCTCTCTCTGCTAAACTGGCTAAATAATCGCATAAAACACTGTTTACCACATGCATTTGGGTACTTCAACCAGCAAGGATAACGAATAAAGAGTGCTTACGGTTAAAAGCCTTTCAGACCATAAAAAAAGCAGATACGGGCTGTTCTCCTGTATCTGCTTTACTAGCACCTTACCCCAAAACGATAGGGCTTGAGCTTTATGGATAATTATGATTGGTTTTAGTTCTTGGTGCTCCACGTTTCACAGCAGGACTTCGGCATTGTCCCTTGCGCAGGAGTTTCATTTTCAGCCTTGTTATTGGTTTACAGTATTGCTCTGACTTGCAAAGGTATAGAATGACCATTTTAAGGTTCTCTCGTAATTCGGTTTCTTGCGCGTGTATTAGACCAATCCCCAATCTATTTATTTCTTCGAATAGCCTTTTATACTTAGGGTCATTGCAGTTCCAGTAATTCCCTCTGCCTTTGGTAATTACTTTATTCCAATATTCACCTATTTCCTTGGCGATGTGACTATCGTGCGAGTGCTTTGATCCATCAAATAATAAAAGCAAATGCGCGTGCGACCTTCTTTCCACCCCAAATTCGATTTTTTCAATGTAACCGAGTAAGTTTTTAAAGAGTTTATTGTGCCTCATATTGCCATGCAGATGCTCAAGGTCTCCCGCGAGTTGTTCTATGCCTACATCCAGATCTTTCCAGTAACCAAGATCGACCCGAATAACAAGTAGCCGAGCATATCTTGAAAAAAGAGTATCGAGATAATGGACAAATTCCCGACAATTCTTTTCCACTGCACGTTTTCTATCGAGTATTTTTTTTCTCGTTTTAGGCTCCCGTAGTCTCGTATGGAGTACTTTAATGAAAGCATTTACTGTGGTTCTAATCTCCTCATAGGACTCCTGGGTTTCGTATGCTGGTGCAGCAAAGAAATTCTGAAAACGACGATCCTTATATGGAAAGTTAAACTCCTTGCAAATCGTTAGAAAAATCTCGATTTCTTCGCCATAGTAGCATTCGGAAGGTAAATCGTGAACTATATTAATATAGTCTGGCAGATATCGCGCAAAGACATGGGCAGGTCCCCTATAAGGGTTTGGAATAACCATTCTGTTTTGATTCCAAAGTGGTTGCGGATATAACTCGCTATAACTTTCTTTGGCTAACCTATCCATAAAACATAGCAGTTTTGGCATACAAAATTCTACTTGAAAGTTTCCAGGAGGGTGCCGTGACTGTCCGCATGGCACTTTGTACCATTCATATTCTATTAGAGAGCTCATAGCGGCTCTGCAGATGCGCATATTTAGATCAGTAAGACTTGCTGCCATTGTTCTTTTTCCCTGATTTAGAATGAGATTTCAATGGTGTCTCAGCGATACTTTGTTTGCTATTCGCCAGGTGAATGTGGTAACATAAAACGGATATTAATAGTGTATTAATATTATAAATATCCCGAATTCCATACTCATAGAATATCGCTGAGAAACCGGTCTTTGTACAATCCGTCCTCCTGGAATACAAGTCCACTTTGGATGGGTTGTGTTGTACATACATATGCCGCCAGAATCACAAGCTGGCAGCAAAAAGAGCGCTAGTGTTTTTGCGCCGGTCGAGCTTCGAGTTGAGCTCTTACCCAATCCTCAATCTCGCACAGCGACCACGCCGCAACGCCTCTTGATCCGGGCGAAAGTTTGGCTTGCCTCGGAAAAGAGACATCAAAATACGGTGAATTTGGATTGAGGCGCGCGTAGATGCTCGCCCGTGACAGGCTTGTGAGCTGCATGACCTCACGCACCCTAATTAATTTGGACATTCTCCCCCCCCAAAAAAAACAATTAGACAAACGCGAGCCTTTAATTAAGACGCACGGATAAATTGGTGCCAAACAAAAAATATAGAATTTATGCGCCCTGTTGTTGCTGGGCATATGGTGCATGGACCGAACCCACGCTTTAAGTATGATAGCAAATGAAAAATCTTTGCTATGTGCTCAAGTCATCTCTGCAAGCATGATTGGCACTCTAATCAGTATCGCGCTAAAACGAAGTTAATCAATTTTGGCGGATTTTTATAGGAGAGGGTACTTATGTCACCCAATATGGAATGAGGTAGTTCGGGTTATTATCTTTATCTAGAGGTTCTCCTGAGTTGTGAAAATCGGTTATAAAATTTTTATAAACTTAACCAAATTCTTTAAAAATTGGTACTTCTGGCCCCGTTTGATTTAAAGCGGAGATTTTGCCGCTCACGTTTATAAAAGTCAAGCAAAAATTCAAACTATACTGCCTGCGCATATTTCATCTGTGCGCGTGAAATGCTCGTAACTTTTGCTAATTCGGCGTAATTGTTTGAACAAGCCGAAGATACCCTCGACTACCCAGAGTCGGGGTAGCACTCCAATTTCCTGGCCTCCTGGTAAGCAACACCACCGCCAAACATAACGTAATCCATCCCAAAAGACGGCCGCTCTAGCCGTCATTTACTCAAATCTTCTTCAATTTCTTGCAATGACCCGGCAAAGAGCGTCATCACGGTCCTTCACACTGACAACTGTCACTATCATCCCAAAGCCATTAATCCTCTCCCCAGCATCAGAACCGCACAGACCAAACCGCAGTACTTTTTACGCTTGTCTATCCAGAGAACCTGCCGCTGGATGTCCAACAAAAAAATAGTAGTTAGTAAATTGAATTCCAGGACTGAAACTCACAGGGGCAATTGCCGCCATTGATAACCTGTTTTTAAAACATACAGGATTGAATTTGTCACCCGGCGCAGGCTTAATTCTCTCGACCTTCCCACGACTGACACCGGCAAGCGGGGTTTCAATAAATGTCATACTCCAGCGCTTGGATGACTCGGAGAACGCTTCTGCTGCTTCTTAAAATCCAAAAAAAAGTGCCTGTTAGCAGCCCAAATCGAATTTCCAAGCAGCCTTTACAACATGCTATCGAGGCGATTAGCTTGTAGGTTGGTTAATCGGTGTACAGAAACAAGCCGGATTTCTGTACTAAAGATAACATGCTAATTATAATCATTTAAGTATTAACAATGTACAGCAATAAAATTGTTTATGTACAAGCTTTTTTTCTATACGTATTAACTTTGTACATCATTTCCAGCGCAAATTGTCACGCCATCAATCAAAAAAAATGCTCCCGAATGGCCCGATAGCCGAGAGCACTTTTCAACCAAAAACCCTTTTCATAAAAATTCAATCCTATATATTTTTTCTGAGCAATACCTAACGGGTATTGCCCTCATTTGCCTATCCTTCAGGCAAGTGAATCTTCCATTATGAAAAGCTATTCGTTTACGAATGCATGACAAGTTTTTCATTTCCTCCCACAGATATATTTCACCAGCTTCTACTTCAAATCAGAAACATGTCTGTGGGCTAACTATATTCAGGAGTTATTACCATGAACATTCAATGTCCCAATTGTCAATCTATTCGCATTACAACCAAAGATGAAGGTAAAAAGGTAGGTGGCGTGATCGGTGCGATCGGCGGCGGCATCCACGGGATCTCGGGCGCACTGAAAGGATCCCAAGTCGGGCGCGCGGTAGGTTCTATTGCAGGACCTGCCGGGGGAGCCGTGGGCAGTGTCGCGGGAGCTATCCTCGGTTGCCTCATCGGTGCAATCAGTGGCGGTGTCGCTGGCGCTAAACTGGGAGAAATTGTCGATCAACGCATCCTGGACAACTATTTGTGCCAGTCATGCGGGCACAGTTTCAGCATCATTTGTCATGCTGGTCATTCAGAGCCGAAAATAGTCGGTGCAAATTTCTTCAATTTAACTGATTAGGAGTTCTTGTGGCACATCTTATCGAACAAATGGCTTATATGGACCAGACACCCTGGCATGGCCTGGGAAATCGTCTGGGTCCCAAACAACCGCTTGAAGTCTGGGCACAACAAGCGGGAATGAGCTGGTATATAAAAGAGTCCCCAGTGCATTTTATGGCCGAGTCAATTGGAAGCATGGCCTCCATCCATTCATTTCCGAAACAAAAGGTTCTCTACCGTTCCGACACCAAAGCAGCCTTGTCGGTTGTATCTCAGCGCTACAAGATTGTGCAGCCAGCCGAAGTTTTGGAGTTTTACCGCGATCTCACAGAATATTCCGGTTTCGAGCTCGAAACAGCCGGGGTTTTAAAAGGAGGCAGAAAATTCTGGGCTTTGGCCAAAACGGATCAGTCAATGGCACTCAAAGGAAACGATCTGGTGAATGGTTACCTGCTTCTGGCTACTTCCTGCGATGGCACATTAGCGACGACAGCCACACCGACCACCATACGGGTAGTCTGCAATAACACGCTCACCATTGCCTTGAATGGAGAAGCACGTGCTATCAAGGTGCCGCACAGCACTCGCTTTGAGCCGCAAGTTGTGAAGCAGCAGCTTGGTGTCGCTGTGTCCCAATGGGACGAATTCATGTATCGCATGCGTTATTTGGCCGAGCGCAAAGTGAAATCGAGCGAAGCAATCAATTACTTTGAGCATGTACTTTGCGATCCTCAGCTAGAAAATGCTGGTCCTGCATCCAATAACGAGCGTGCCTTGAAAAAGGTGCAAAGCCTCTATGACGGACAAGGCCGTGGAGCACAGCTCGATTCTGCCAGAGGTACTGCCTGGGGACTGCTCAGTGCCATCACCGAGTATGTCGATCATGAAAAGCGAGCTCGCAGCACCGAGCATCGACTGGATTCTGCCTGGTTCGGACAGGGAGCATCCATCAAACAGCGCGCACTGGAGGCGGTTCTGCAATTAGTAGTTTAAATCACAGAGGGGAATAGAACGCCCGGTAGGCTCACGCTTACCGGGCTTTTTTGTTTCCATGAATAAGTCATCAGGAGAAAATTATGCAAATACTACCCACGCCTGCACCAGTTAAGTCTCGCGTAGCCTTGAAGCTGGTGCGCACCAAGGCGATGCCCCGGGAAGAATGGCTCGCCATCAGAAAACAAGGCATTGGCAGTTCAGATGCCGCTGCTGCAGTTGGATTGAATCCCTATATGTCCCAATTAGAGCTTTGGCTTGAGAAAACAGGTCGTGACGAAGGCTTGCCAAAGGCCGATCCCTTTAATGAAGAAAGCCCGATGTACTGGGGTAATATTTTAGAGCCTATCGTTGCCACGCATTATTCCCACCGGACCGGCAATCGGGTGCGACGAGTCAATGCGGTGCTTCAGCATCCTGATCTACCCTGGATGCTGGCTAACATCGACCGTGAAATCATCGGTGCGAGTGATGTTCAAATCCTCGAATGCAAAACAGCAGGCATCAATGGCACAAGACTCTGGAAAGAAGGCGTTCCGGAGTATGTTCAGCTGCAGGTTCAGCATCAATTAGCGGTGACGGGCAAGACAGCCGCCGATGTAGCCGTCTTAATGGGTGGGCAACATCTGGAAATACACAGAATCCTGCGAGACGATGCACTGATTGATCGCTTAATTCAGCTTGAACGGACCTTCTGGCATCACGTTGAATCGGATACGCCACCTCTGGCAGATGGTTCGGAATCGGCACAATTGGCTTTGAGCTGTTTGTATCCAGAAGACTGGGGTACCACTCTGGACTTTAGACAGGATCGGCTTTTGTCAGCCACTTTTGCTGATCTGCTGAGTGTACGACAAAGTTTGGCGGATTTACAAAAGCGTGAAGCGCAATACAAACAATCCATCCAGCAAGTAATGGGCGAAGCCAGCCGAGCAAAGTTCGAGGCGGGTGAAATCACCTGGAAAAAAAGCAAGGACAGCGCTCGCCTTGATGTGACGCGTCTGCTCAAGGATCAGCCTGATCTGTTGCAACGTTATTCGATAACTCAGGCGGGAAGTCGTCGTTTTGTCGTCATCGACTCCGCCCAATCAACCAGCCTGAAAGGAGCATAGCATGTTAAAAGGCTTGACCATCACACCGCCGATACTGGGACGAATATCCATCGGCAAGGTCGTCGAGAGAAACGGCAAGCGTTTGCCGGAAAAGGATGATCAATTTACCATCACCAGTCAGATTCAGAGCAGAGACGGCTGGCTGGCGCATCCGTATGACGAAGGTTTGCGCAAGGCGCAGGGCGGAAAAATACGCAGTATTCCGATCCGTTTGATGTTCAATGAACCGGATTTGAATTTCCGTGCGGAGTACACCTTGTTCGACAGACATTCCGGCAGACCTTTGTGTGTCGGCAATGGTGAAACCTGTCGGCGCAGAACGGAAGAAGGGGTTGTTGCTTTTCCTTGCCCGTCGCCGGAGGGTTGTGCTCTGGCTAAAGGCGGGGCCTGCAAGCCTTACGGTAGATTGAATGTTATCGTTAGCGAAGATGACCCGCTGGGAAGTTTTATCTTTCGCACCACCGGCTTTAACAGCATTCGAACTTTGGTGGCACGCTTGCATTACTTCAAAGCCATTTCCAGCAATCGCTTGTCCTGTCTGCCGCTGGAATTGCGTCTACGGGGAAAATCAACGCTGCAAAGCTATGGCACCCCTATCTATTATGTTGATATCTCGGTGCGTAGCGATCTGAGCATTGAACAAACGTTGGCGGAAGCACGGCGGATTGATGCTGAACGGCAGGAGTCCGGATTTGACCAGGGTGCCTTGGATAATGCGGCTCGTTTGGGGCTGGGTAATGGCGCGTTCGAGGACGGCGAGGAGGACGGTAGTGCTGTAATCGAGGAATTCTTTCCTGTTGAGGGCTGTAATGAGGGAGGTGAAGGCAATAGAACCTTGCCGGTTCCAGAAATGACTACTAGACCGGGCAATCAGCCGTCATTGGTATCGAAACTGGAGGCAAAAGCGCAGGGTTTGCGTAATGAAGCTTGTTCTGGAAGTCAGGGGTAATTGAGCAATTGTTATTCAATCTGCCGGATTTCCTGGTTCGGCAGATTGAATCTGGATTGCTTCTCTATGGTTAACGTGCGTAAGCGATCGGTATATCTTGCCATTTGGTCGTATAGCAGGGTGATATGTTTTCCCGTTTCATGCTCCAGGACTTTTTATTCCCTGCTGAAAACACAGACACGGTATTGCGTCCATACTTCTGATTCAACTGATCTATTGCATTCATCAATTTTTCTGATTTCTCGTCTGCTCCATATCGTGCTAGCAATGATTGCTGGTATATTGCCGCGGAGTCAATTCCGGTCAGAATCACGCCTGCTTTCTTATAAGCATAGCCTTTACGATAGATATGTTTGAGTCCAAACAGCGCCGCTCTGATCAGCAATCGCGTATCACTACTGGCATTGGGAAGGGGAACGGTAATGCTGTTACTGTATTGCTTGTCTTGCTCACGGAATGGATTGGTTTGGATAAACACCTGGATTGCATTGCAAGCCGAGTTCTGCCGCCGTAGCTTTTCTGCTGCACGGCTCATATAGCTGGCAACGGACTCACTAAGTTCGGGGAAGTTATAGATTAGTTGGCCAAATGATCGGGAAGAAATAATCTGCTTTCGTGGAGCGGATACCGTTTCTAGCGGGAGGCACGATAATCCTCGCAGCTCATAACCCAAGCGCTCCATCACTACCCCAAACCTTGCCCGTAACCAAGCGGTTGGCGTATCGCGTAGCGCGATCACGCTTTTAATTCCGGCTGCATGCAGATGCTTGTTCATTTGGCGTCCCACACCCCATACTTCACTCACTTCGATTGCTGATAACAGCGCTTCCAATTGACTGGATGGCATGGATGAGAGATCGCATACGCCGTTAAAATCCCGTTGCTTTTTGGCGATATGATTGGCAAGTTTAGCCAATGTCTTGGTTGCTCCAAAGCCTACACACACTGGCAAACTGGTCCACTGGCGTATACGATTACGTATCGATTGCCCCATGTCCGTGGGAGTCGGCCAAAGCTTGCCCAAGCCTTGCAGACCCAGGAAACACTCGTCAATGGAATAAACCTCAACATGAGGACTGAAATCACGCAGGATCGTCGTTACCCGATCCGACATATCGCCGTAGAGCGTATAGTTGGATGAGAGTGCAACGATGTGATGCTGTTTTGCCAAATCCTTGAGTTGGAACCAGGGTGTACCCATTTTAACGCCGAGCGCTTTTACTTCATTGGAGCGGGCCACTGCGCAACCGTCATTATTGGATAGCACCACTACTGGTTGATTCTCCAGATTCGGATTAAAGGCGCGCTCGCAGCTGACATAGAAGTTGTTCACGTCCACCAGCGCGAACATTGGTTTGCTATTGGGAATGTTACCTGTGGTCATGATCACACACTAATTAACGCGAGAACGATGTGTCTGTGCCTGGGTTCAGGAGAGGATCGAATGGTACGATGGTTGTCATGGTGAATGCTTTCGGTCATGATGAGTACTACAGTATAAAGCACTCATTTGACGAATAACACTTTGATGATATGTGCGGACGTTTTGCCCTGGCTTACCCCCGTTCCAGTCTGATTGACTGGTACCATGCAGCATCGATGCCGGATATTGAGCCACGCTATAACATTGCGCCCACGAGCAATATTTTGGCGATCCGTGACAGTGCTAATGGTCGGGAAGGAGCGATGATGCGCTGGGGGCTGATTCCAAATTGGGCCAAGGACACGAAGAAGCTGCCTTTGATGTTCAATGCACGCGCAGAATCGCTGACAACCAAGCCCATATTCAAACATGCCTTCAGAAGGCAACGCTGCCTCATTCCTGCTTCGGGCTTCTTTGAGTGGAAACTGCTGCCAGACAGCAAAAGCAAACAGCCTTTCTATTTCTGCGCCAAAGACGGTCCGCTCTCCTTCGCAGGAATATGGGAAACTGCGACAGTCGATGAAGTCACAATTGATAGCTGCACGATCATCACCACAGCAAGTAATGCCTTGATGCGCTCCATTCATGACCGTATGCCCGTAATTATCCCACCTGAAGTATGGGATGCTTGGCTGACGCCTGCCGAGCAACCCGACGACATGCTTTTATCCCTTCTGCAGCTTTCTGCCGCGCCAATGCAGTTATGGCCAGTATCGCCTGCGGTAGGACGAACAAGCAATCAGGGAGAGCAGTTGATTCAACCGGTCAATGAATGAGTTCATCTTCTCACTCACCTCATGGCGCTGATAATCCGCTGGAAAAACTACAGGGATCGGTAGAGCGGGTTACCTTCCATAGTGAGTCATCTGGCTTCTGTGTTTTGCGAGTAAAGGTCAAAGGCCATAGAGAACTCGTCACAGTGATTGGTTCAGCGGCTGCTGTTACGGCTGGTGAATATATCGAATGTTCAGGTTTCTGGGTCAATGATCGACAACATGGTCAGCAGTTTAAAACGGTTTCTATAAAAATCGTGCCGCCTACTACTTTGGAAGGGATCGAGAAGTACCTGGGTTCTGGCATGATCAAAGGCATTGGTCCCCATTTTGCCAGGAAACTCGTGAAAGCCTTCAGTGCTGATGTGTTTGATGTAATCGAACTTACCCCGGAGCGGTTATTGACGCTACCTGGAATTGGCAAAAAACGGCTAGAACGTGTTACGAGTGCCTGGTCTGAACAAAAAGTGATCCGGGAAATCATGGTGTTCTTGCAATCGCATGGCGTGGGCACCTCACGCTCTGTGCGTATCTTCAAAACCTATGGAGAACAGGCCATCGACAAGGTGAGAGAGAATCCCTACCGACTGGCTTTGGATATTCACGGTATCGGTTTCAAGACGGCTGATACATTGGCGCAGAAACTGGGAATCGCTCCAGATTCCTTGATTCGCGCCCAAGCCGGGGTGCGCCATGTTTTACAGGAATGGTCAAACGACGGGCATTGTGCTGCAGTACGGGAGACATTGTGTACGATGGCGGTCAAATTGCTGGAAATACCTGCACCTGTTATTGAGGAAGGGATAACTGCGGAGCTCAATGAAGGCAATCTGACAGCTGAAACCATCGATCAACACGAGACCGTCTTTCTTACTCCGCTTTATAGAGCGGAAGTAGGATGTGCAAATCACCTGCTACGCCTCAATCAAGGCAAAACTCCATGGGGAACCATTGATGCTCGGAAGGCTATTCCGTGGGTCGAAGAACAAACCGGACTTACTTTATCAACCTCCCAGCGTGCAGCAATAGAATTGGCGCTGCAGCATAAAGTGACGGTCATCACGGGTGGACCAGGTGTGGGCAAAACTACTTTGGTTAACAGTATCCTGAAAATTCTTACCGCCAAACATGTCAACATTGCCCTATGTGCGCCTACCGGCCGAGCAGCCAAGCGGCTTTCTGAATCCACAGGGCTAGAAGCCAAGACCGTCCATCGACTGCTGGAATTTGATCCTGCCATTTTTGCCTTCAAGCATAACGAAGAATTTCCTCTGGCATTGGATTGCCTGGTAATCGATGAGTCCTCCATGATGGATGTAACGTTGATGAATCAGTTGTTAAAGGCCGTTCCTTCCAATGCAGCGTTATTGATTGTCGGTGACGTGGACCAACTGCCATCTGTTGGTCCCGGTGCAGTCTTGGCAGATATTATCGACTCGGGGAAGATTGCCACCGTCAGGCTGACTGAGATTTTCCGGCAAGCGCTAACGTCAAAAATCATTACTAATTCACATCGGATTAACCAGGGTCTATTGCCACAAACCGATAGCTCTCAGGCATTGAGTGATTTTTATTGCATTTATGCAGAAACGCCAGAAGAGATTTTTACCAAATTGATGCAGGTAGTGCTCGAACGGATACCGCAACGTTTTAATCTTGATCCGGTGAGTGAGATTCAAGTACTGACACCGATGAACCGAGGGGGTCTAGGCGCGCGTTCGCTTAACATTGAACTGCAGCAACGGTTAAATGGGTCGAGTGAGCCAAAGGTAACTCGCTACGGTTCAATCTATGCGCCTGGAGACAAAGTCATTCAGCAGGTAAACAATTACGATAAGGAAGTATTTAACGGGGATATTGGAACTGTTGTTTCTATTGATGTTGAAGAAAGCTTATTGCAAATCAATTTTGATGATCGCACCGTGGATTATGAATTCAATGAGCTGGATGAAATCTCCCTGGCTTACGCTATCAGTATTCATAAGGCGCAAGGTTCAGAATATCCGGCAGTGGTTATTCCTCTGGCGATGCAGCATTACATGCTTTTAGAGCGGAACTTACTCTATACAGGCGTCACCCGTGGTAAGCAGCTGGTTGTGATCATTGCGCAGCCCAAAGCTTTGGCCATGGCGGTAAAGAGCCAGCGCTCACAACGTCGAGTAACCAATTTGACTTCCCGTCTCTCATCAGAGGTTGAAAAGAATAGGAGGTAACGTCAGCTGCTTTATAGGAAATTGACACGAATTACGGGGGGAGTACAAGATGGCCGGCCGTAGCTGCTCGCCACCGCTCGGTTCCTTCATTAGAAGGTAAATCCTATTACGGTGGGATTTTGGATAACCTTAAAGCAGTTCCTAAAACGTGTTATCCACAATTTCCGTGGATAAGGCTGTGGGTAACCGCTTTATGTCGAGGAAGGGTAATGATTATTCATAGTGCTTCGAAATGAAGCTAATGATTGGCGAGCGAATAAACTCACAGCAAACTGCTCTGCATTTGCAGGGTAACTTATCAGTAGCAATCTAATAACAACAAGAGCTCTCGGCGACGCTATGGGCTCGATAATCTGAAAGCGTCGCAATCCTTCAAAGCGCCCTCGGTCTTCATTGACCCTGGGCGTTTTGCTTTTTTTGTCTTTATTATCGATAAGGAAAATGTTTAAGATCAGAAGAGTCAGAAAGCCGACCCGTCGAATTTAACTCATTCTCGGAATTAGTTCGGCTTACTCCAAGCTCATTAACACCAACTGAAAAACAGGTAAGGATTCTTAGGCTATCTGCAGACATCTACTACTGAGCGCCGGACTGTTAATCCGGAGGTCCCAGGTTCGAGCACTGGTCGAGGAGCCATCCATGTGTAAACATCTGTTATACATAGATATTTCCAAGCTTCCTCAATAAACATGTTGGAGTGAGCGCCGGACTACTATTTTTTAATCCACAAATCCAGATAATCGATCTAATATCTGGCTTTTCAATGCGATGCTGAATTTTGAATCCATTTCGATCATCACGCATTGCATAAATGGCCAGTTCAGATTTTTGCTCAGACTTATTTCTCGCTGGGAATATGCAAGTTTTTTGACTCGTTTCATACTGGGAGAGGTTGCGTGTTTTTTTGGATTTTGTAATGAGTCGAAAATTTGTCTTCAGTTTCTTGCCAGGGAATCTTTGCCGATAATCTTAGCAAGGGATCCGTGGGATCAAGTTACAAAAGCAGGTCTATGTCAAACAGGTTTGTTTGATGCAAAGGAGGGATTCTAGTGAACATTTTTTTAACCATTTCGACCAGGAAATTATGCATAATTCTAAAATATTTGGTCGAAATGGTTAACTAAAAACAGTGTTATGTATATTTATATCAATAGGTTGTAGTGTTTTTCAGGGGCTACTAATTACGCTCATGACAATAATTCTCCTCTTTATAGTGGATATCGTATGGCCATTTCTATACCAAGATGATCAGACACGGTGTTACTGGGTAATTGGATTGCCCGTACTTGGCCACGTACAATTTCAGTGCCAATTCTAAATAAATATTGAGGTTCAGGGCTAGGTGGGGCGTTAGGAACAAGAGCGATGCTGGTAGGTAATATACTTTGGCTAATTAACATATAGTCAAGCCTCATGGGAGCTGTATTAACTTCGCCAGCCAAGGTGTTGCCTAAATTGCCCCATGGGCTATTTGGAGCGGTATTTATCCATTCTTTACCAATGTAAGTAAAACCTGGACTCCGACTGCCTGAAATGCTCACCCATGCATCTCTCAAGAAAGGAAATAAAGAGAGCATTTCATTATAATCTGCTGAATCTACCCGATTAGTGGTATTGACTGTCCGACCCAAAGGTGGGCTAACACCAGCCAAACTCCCCCAATTTTCAGGTTTAGGTGCAATGACATTAATATCTCCCATGAATACTATGGGTTCATTAGTAGTATCAATACGCAGGTTCCGCATAAATTGTTGGAATTCACGTAACTGTTGCATACGCACCTCTGTATCTTTTGTTTCATAACCAGATTGCATGTGTGTGTTAAAAACATGTATATGCTTATTGCCGGGCATCCGGATCTTGGCATAAAGAACTCCTTTGCTGGCCAAGTTATCCGAACCCCTACCATTACTAAAAATAAAAGCACTAACAGCAGTAATTGGGAATTTAGATATGAGAAGCAAAGCTCCATCTTGGCCTAGCGCGAGCGGTCTTGTGTTGTCAGGACCTAGCACATAAAAACGACTGCTTAACGGATGAACTGGATTGGTGATTTTGCCAACCACTATTCCTGTATTCTTGCTATTCGGTCTTGCATCAACCACCTGGGCTGTTTCCCTCTGTCGATGCCTGCTGTCGCTACTTACCCGATGTAGTCTCGTTTGATCGAAGTCAATCTTCGTTAAACCAGTGAATGCCTTTTGAGGAGCCGCTAACATTACTTCTTGTAGACAAGCAATATCAAAGCTGCGAGTCATCTCTCTGAGAATAGGAGTTCTATTTGGAATATCCACTTTTTGTTTAGCGAGGCGAGCCAGCATTAACATAGTATTCTGCGTCAGTAATCTTACGTTACTACCAACACCCATGAGACGATCCCATCGAGTACCACCGAATCCTCCAGTCACACTTAGCCGCAATAATGTGAAAGCATCTCTAATCTGAAAAACCAAGGTGCCATTACCTCCAGTGCGTCCCTTGGGTACGTCTGTCCATAAGCCGCTAAATGAGTTTCTAATTATGATATTATCAGGTAAACCACTGGGAATCGTGCAGCGGAATACATTAGAAAATTGTCCAGACAATTCACCAAACCAAACCAGATCATTCCCTTGGTGGCGGATGTAATAGATGCCCCCATCATCACCCATCCATACGCCTGTCAAGTCAGCTATGCCACTTCCTTCAAAATAAGCAGGCACAAATGCTTCACTTTCAGGCCGATAGGTCGTTACTTGCCAATTACGACCACCAAAGCCTCCTGACTCAGGGAACTCATTCGTGCGGCTCATGGAATTATCATCGGTCCCTACTGTAATACGTAGCACTCCAGAAGAGCGAGTGCGACCTTTCGGTATATCAAACCAATCTCCGATTAATCTATTACCTTCGCGCTTACCAAAGAAACAATTAGCAAAACTACCAGCATTGGGAGTTTCAGGACGTTCACCAAACCAAAAAACCCGATTGCCAAATTCGCGGACAAAATAGGTTCCTCGATCATCACAGCTAAAAACTTTTGTTACTGGCATTTTCTAAATCCTACTTTAGTCGATCGCCATACCGCTATCCGGCATGGATGCTAATAAGTTGGTGGGTTATGCACCTATTACTTGAATTCACGACTCTTCCTTGGTAATTTTCTGCTGTACTGAGATCAAAATAGCATTGATAACTTTTTTTAAATTATCTCAGCAATTGAGACAATGATTTTGACAAATATTTGGATAAAATACCATTATAATATTAAAGAGAATAGTTTTCGTTTTACCTCTACTAGAGGTTGGCATGAAAATGTAGTGCAATAAATGTCAATGTCTAGAATTATCAATCTATTTTTGACTATATTGAGGCTAAATCCCATGATGATATTTCTTCGCAACGCAACTATCAAAGCATCACTAATATCGTTGGTAACGTTATTGTTCGCAGGGAGCGTTGAAGCACAGCCTAGTTCGTTTTACAGGCATCACTCAGACAAAACAGCACCATTGATGAATAACGAGTTATCTTCTGAACAAATGAATAGTTCAGCCTGGGAATTGGCACAAATACGAATTCCACCTATTCGATTCCCAGATAGAATAGAGATTCCCGTGATAGACGAAAGAATTGCCGAAATAATCAGACAACGAGGTGATTCAGTGAATCAACCTCAATTTTTAGCAACGAGGATCACCCCTGAAACTTCTGACCTAGATCCGGTAGTTCTTCCACGCAAGGACAGAGAAAATCCTCGACAAAGAGAACAAAAAGTTTTTACTGTATTTTTTGGTCCACAGGGTGGACGCCCGCCAAATTCTCCAGCGGAACAAATTGATTGTAGTCGTCTGGCAATTAAATCTCCCCAAGAAGATAACTTACGACTGATTTTTCGTGTTGAAACTAAACGAAATGTCACAGGCGGCACTGCCCGGACACAGTTAATGTATGAAGACGGTATACCAGAGGGGAGTGGAAATAATCGTGGTACATTGGTTTGTAATGAGCCTGATAATTCCTTATCTTTTAGAATTCCCGGTCGCCTTCTAGGAGCAAGTGATGTAACAGTTTATGCCATGGCCTACTCTAAAACTGGTTTGTTTGCCTATCGGGAGTTTAAATACAAAGTAGAGAATCCCGATATTATTGTTCGTCTGACTAAAATTAGAAATAACTCTACCAAACGTAATTGGGATGTGAGAAATCCATTCCGACCTTCTTCTGGTTTACCAGACATTTACATTATTACTCAGGCATTTTTGAATACAGGACGACCTACAATTGATCGCGAGAGGCGCCCCGCAACATCTGCTCCCCCTCAGTTGGGACCATGGGATAATGTACCACCTAATGGTGAGCGTAGACCAAATAATACGATGGTCTACAATGGTGAAGTAGGTTTAGGTTTAGAATTGGGAATCTTGGCTTACGATCATGACGATTATAACTTGGCCCTTATTAACGCTCGGCTCTGGCAGCATTCGAGTGCTATCTATTGTCAAATTGAGCAGTATTGCCCCAACGCAATTCCTCAGCTAACAGCTCCTTTGCACACGCTAATGCAAAATGCAATTGAAAGAGGTAGTAGAGATGACTTCATGGCGGGAGCAGATATAAGTCTCAGAGCAGATTCTGATCGATCTGCTAGTTCATTAGTTGGTCGAAACTGGGGACTAGACGGTACACCTTCTCGATATCCTAGGGCTGATGGTTATGAAATTAATATGGGTAATGTCTCTGTATGGCTTACTTTCCAAGAGGCAGAACTTTCTTGGATTAATCCAGAAGATTTAATTTAGAAAAAGGTAAAAAAATTCATAAAAATAGAACTTACTTTTTCTTTCACAGTATGGTAGTTCATGGATAAAAAGATGACATATTAATCGATGCGCTCGATCGTGATAAATATATTGCCGGGCTTCAATTTTTGCCTGATTGAAGGTTGGCGGTGCTGCCAGTGCTGTGAGACTGAAGAATACAAACAGCAGGCTAATGCATCTCGTATGTGTGTTCAATATTGAGGGAGGCCAAGTCTTTTGGTAGGTGCTTGCAGCAGATAAAGAGAACCCCACCAGTTCATTGTAGATCTGGCGGGGCCTCAGATTTGTTTTTCAACTTTTTCATAGGGATCACTATGAGAAACTTATAACGGAAGTTTTTACAGTAACTTTAGGTTAATTCTCACCCAGGTGCATAGCGCACGTGAAGTTGATAAGGTGCTACTCAGCAAATTCTATCAGGGGCAGAGGCAATGCGCCTCATACAAAGGCCGGATGTCTGGCTGCAATCCCCATAAGCACCGGTAGATCGGTTCAACAAAGTTTATCCGGCGCCAATAAGGAAGCAGCTAATGCAAACTGGGGAAGGCGGGATAAACACTATCCGTTAACTGCCAACTCGGAAAATTTCCTCCACATAATCGACGAATCTCAGTGCATCTCTAAACATTGTATAAATTTCTTCGTGTGTTTTATCTATTGGGGTGACAGCAAAGTTTGTATGGACTAAAACATTTCTCATTCTTCCGAGAGTCATAAACATTTTTTCACCATCTCTAATAATTTCATTTTGAGAAACATCTTCCTTATGCTTTTTCTTAATGTTTTCACCAAAATGGGAAAAAAAACGATTCGCATTATTTTCTTTCCAGTCAAACAAGGTATGATACTGTCTCTCGAGGGCTTTTATTTTCAATAGGCTGGAAATTTTTTCATCCCCATTTAATAGCGCATCGCTATAATCAGATAATGCAGTAATTATTCGTTCTTCGAAATAACTAGCAGTAGCAAGAATCAATACCTTTGCAAATCGTCTATCTGCATCGGACTTTAAAGATATTTCCTTTTTTTCCAGCAAGAAATCGGACAATTGTTTATGTTGGATAAAGTAGCTGTCTATAATATTATCCATGCTACTCCTCCATAATAACCTTTGCTCTTTTCAACCTAATCTGTACGTTGTTTGTGTTTGCTGTGTCTGTTTGAGATGCTTCAATGAAATCCTTATCTGAAAATACTCTCTTAATTTTTTCTGGATCTAGCTTGTTGGTTATAAGCTTTTCCTCTGCAAACAACTTGCTGGAAACCGCAGCAAATACAGCCTCAAAAAAAAGAGTTGCGAACCTACCACGAGAGCTGAAGAAAATTTTATCTGGCAGATCAGCTGACGCATCAAGAAACGAATAAAATAAATCTCTCAGATAATTTATTTTATCTTCCTTCAGCTTTTTACAGTTATTTGAAAAACTATTCAAAAACTTAACCATTGACGGCTTATAATTAGTTCCTTCAATCAGCATCGCAAAGCTTCTCAACAAAATCTCAACATCCCTTGTATGCAAATCGGCTTCCGCTGAATCCAGCAATCGCCGCCAACGCTCGTCGTTGTTAATTTTGAAAAGCATGTCATAGAAATTCGAATGGTATAAGCTCGCTCTGATTTCTTGTGGAGTAAGGTTTACGCCACCAGAATTGAGTCGATTAAATATTTCAAATACTGCCGAGTCATCATCTTCTGGTAAATTTTGTTTCACGATGACGTTTCTTACAGTCCTCATGTCAAAACCAAGTTTCAAATCTCCAAGTGTTGAATAATTCAATCCATGGAAGCGATTTTTATGACCTGGCATAGGCTCAGATAACGAGAGATTAAATTTTCTGAAATAAGTGTCATCTTCAAGTATTTCTGATGGTATATGTCCGTGATCGCCAAATATTCGCCTTATCTCAACTCTCTTGTCTTTTCTTGGAAATCGTTGCTTAATAAAGTAGAAAATACTCATTAGACGTTGTTGCCCATCTATGACCAAGAATCGATTCCTGGATTCTTCGTATAAGAATATTTGTGGTATTGGCAATCCTAGCAATATTGACTCAATTAGTTTAGATGCTCTTCCAATATCCCATACGTAATTTCTTTGAAATCCTGGTATTACAAGGGCACCTGATTCCACGAAGTCGAATAGGGTTTTCAAATTGAAATCGTTCGGTGATGCCGTGACATCATACTCTTTGATTGAATATTCTTCAGAAAGAGTAGTTTCATTATCATACCAATCATTTTCCATATAAATTCCTATGACTTTATCCATCTAATTCAATATCTGACGTCCGGCCAATCGGGATAGTGAGGCAACTTACGATGCCTCTCCCTTCCCTACACAGGGTAGAGGACTAAAGGAGGCACCCATTAACTTGCCTCTGTAAATAATTTAAATCCGGCTCCCACTTAAGCTTTACCAGATAAAATCCTGCTTTGAGGTAAATAGACAGAGATGAGAAAACGAAGTTTTTACCTGGTTGTGCGGATGGAGGGAGCTGAATTTCTAAGTAAGCTCTAAATAAAAGTTAGCTTCAATAAATTAGATTATTGCGCATAAACACTCCGATCCCCTCCTGAATAATTACTGTAGACATGCTGGTAAACCAGATTTACCCTCTCGTTAACTTATTCATCAGGATAGGCTTCTTGCGGTAACCATTGCAGACTATCGAAAATGATGGTTTTTACCTGCGCTGTCACTTGAGTGCTCTCGCGCCACCGTTCTATTCTTAGTTTCTCAGCTTTCAGGGTGGCTAGTGTTTTAACCGCAACCTTCTTGACTTCCTCTTTTTCTTGTTTGGAAAGTGAAGGCTTTCTCAATAGGTCAAATATGGCGAGTGTCTCCTCATCCAGGCCCTCCAATATGGCACGGGATTCTTCCTTGGACATCCCCTGCATAAATTCATGCAGATCATCGAAGGCTTTTTGGACACTCTGCAGGTCTTTACCTTGATTGTAATCTTCGATGATTTGCTTGTAGTTCTCGTAGAACGCGAGTCGTAGCGGATTCTGCTGCACCATTTTCTCTAGTTTGCGCTCGATTGCTTCTTGAAGGTCAAATACCAACAGGTTCTTGTTGTTAGATTTCTGGAATGCTTGCCTCAGCTTGTAGAAGTCTAACTTTCCTAAATCCACAAAATTATCATCACCACCGGTTGAATTCTCGGTCGTGACGCTCATGTTCACTTCCTGCTGAAGTCTACGAATCACATCGGTAATATCCGCACCTTTGACCTTCTGGTTTAGCTGCGCATATACCGCTTGAATGGCGTTGTGTTCTTTGATATAGGGTTTAATCTGCTCCTCAGGATACAAGGCTTTGTATTTGCGGAAAACATTACGCGCCATGAATTCATATTCAGTACGAGTTTTTTCATTCAGGCAGATGCAGTTCATGGCTTTATGGATTAGAGCCAGTTTTTCCATCGGACTTTTGGCGTTGATTAGTCCATCCAGTTCAAATTCCACGCCTAGCAAGAACTTTCGCACTACAATGATAGAAGCTTCAAGTTCAACAGCTAAACCTGCTAATAATTCAGCTGGCGTTTGTGGATTATCATCAGCACCGTCACCATTATTTCTCCCGCTATTATTGTCACCTTCGCCATAAATGGCATAAGCTTCTTCCAATTTGCGGTATACGTTGCCGTAATCGACAATCAGCCCATTTTCCTTCTCATCGTCATACACCCTATTTGCACGAGCGATGGTTTGCATGAGGGTATGGCCTTTGATTGGCTTGTCGAGGTAGACAGTGGAGACGCAAGGCGCATCAAAACCGGTGATCCACATCGCGCATACGATAGCTAGACGGAAGGGGTTTTCTTCGTCTTTAAATTCCTTCTCCAGATCACGCTCCACCATTTTCTTACGATGGGGTTCAATTTCAAGCCCCATAGCGCGAAATTTAGAGATTTCGTTCTGTTCGCTGCTCACCACTACGCATACTTCGGTTTGTTCTACACGTTTGAGGTGCTGTTTCAGTTTCAGCTCTTCCTGCTGATCTTGGGCTTGTTCAATACGTTTTTTTAATCCCGGGATATATTGCGACCAATATTTCATCACGAGATCGTACATTCGCACGGCAGTAGGCTTATCTAGCGCAATGAACATCGCCTTGCCCTGATAACCACGCTCGTTGAAATGCCAGACCAAATCCTTGGCAATGGCATCCAGGCGGGCTTCTGAGGTCAGAATGGGATAATCCCGGTTAAATTCGCGTCTCAATTTAGCGCGTTGATCGTCATCGAGATCTTCGCTTTCGATGATTTCAGCCATACGCTCATCCAGGTCTGGATTTACGATACCGAGTTTTTCTCCACGGTTCAGGTAACGTAAGGGCAGTGTTGCGCCGTCCTCAATGGCTCGCTTGAAATCATAGACGGAAACATATTCACCGAAGATATTCTTGGTAAGTTCTAGCTCCTCCCTGATAATCGGCGTTCCAGTGAACCCGAGATAAGAGGCATTGGGGATGCCATGAAAGCGCATGTTCTGAGCAAATTTACCGCCTTGTGTTCGGTGGGCTTCATCGGATATGACGATAATGTTCTTCCGGTCGGTAATCAACGGGTAAACACTTTCCGTCTTTGGGTCAATTGAGAATTTGTGAATCAACGTGAAGACGTAGCGGTGGTTTTCAGCGAGTAAACGACGCAGATCTTCCCGATTTTTTGCTTTGATATTCTCTTCGGTAACTGCACCTACACCAGTAAAAGTGTCATAAATCTGTCGTTCAAGTTCTGAGCGATCCAATACAATCAGGAAGGTGTAGGAACCTCCAAATTTACGGTGGATTTTCTGGCACAAGAACACCATCGAGTAGGATTTACCCGAGCCTTGTGTATGCCAGAACACACCCAGTTTTCCTTTGAGTTCTTCGATGTTGCGGGCTTGTTCTACAACCTTATTCACCCCGATGAACTGGTGGTTCTTGGCCATGATTTTGGCTACATTTCCGCTTGCGCCATCAAACAGCAGAAAGTTTTCTAAAAGGTCAATCAATCGAGTGCGATCGCAAGTACCACGCAGCATGGTGTCGAGACTGACTACACCTTCTTCCTCTTCCTCAATGCGCTTCCAGTCCTGAAAGAATTTATATGGGCTGGTGATCGTGCCAAGTCTCGCATCCGTACCATTACTCAGGATGATAAAAGCATTGCAATGAAAAATAGCAGGGATCGTGTCTTTATAGTCTGTTAAATTGTCGTGGTAAGCATTGGCAAGGTCAGTGTAGTGCGCCTTGAGTTCGAAGAACACCAGCGGAATGCCATTTGCAAAGCTTACTACATCAGGACGGCGGCTATAGAGTTCGCCTACCACCTCAAGCTGGCGCACGGCAAGGAATTCGTTTTCTAATGGATGTTCAAAATCGAATACACGCAGACGTTTGACTTCCATTTCACCCTGAGGATTGCGATAGCTTACTTGCACACCTTTGGTGAGTAGCGCATGCTTTTCCTTGTTGATCTGCCCAAGGGTTTTATCGGCAGCCTTTTCGGTGATCAGGTCAATCGCGTGAGTGTAGGCAGTAGCAGGTAGATCGGGGTTTAGTTTTTCCAGCGCAGTGCGTAAATGCCGCTTGAGGATCACTTCTGACTTGTTGGCACGCCCCAGTAGTCCATCATCACCGAAAATTTCTTTCTTCCATGCATAGACGACCTTCCATCCCAAATTTTCCAGTACTTCCTGTGTGGCGGCTTCCACCAATCCATCTTCGGAGTATTCGTAACTCAAGCGACTTCCTGCAATAGATCAGCTGGGTTATAGTTGTCTACGTCAATTACGCCAGTCATGAGGCGAGGTAGTAGGATGTCTCGGGCTTCGCGTAGGCGAGAGTTCTGAATGTGAATTAGTTCAATCTCGCGATCCATAGCTTCTACAAGTAGGTTGAATTTCTCAAGAACGACCAAAGATGGCTCAACAATATCAATTCGGTGCATGTCGTTTTTTGTTACCGAATTAAAAATTGCACCACCACCCATCATATCTTCTTCAAAAAACAACTTCTTCAGTGAGCAATACAAAAATCCTTGTGCATTTTGCTTGTGTCTGAGTGCAGCCAAACCGCGTCCTAGAATCATTTTCTCCAGTGCAATATTCAGGCGACCGACTGGCGCGCGAACGCTAAACAACACGTCTCGGCGTTCTGCGCATCTTGAGCCACTAGTACTCCAGCAAGTATTTGTTGGGAAGCGGCCACCATAATCCTTGACACCTTGATGAAATGGCAATCCTTTACCTTCAGAGTTATAAAATTCAGATTTAGGGCTTTGACCCATCGTGATTTCACACATTCCTCCTAGTTTGGTTTTTTTCCACCCCTCAGGAAGTCCAGTGACCGAATTGATCGGAGTAGATTCATAACCAGGAAAGCGCAAGCGCACGAACCACTCTTCATAGGTGATTTGCGCCATTTCTTCGAGCAGCTTAATCCGCTTTAGATTGTTTTCGATTAGGTCATCGTATGTCGATAGAATACTTGCGATTTTTTGTTGAGTCTGTAGTACCGGAAAATACACAGGTAACTTCTCGAGGATTCCTGTGCTGAGGTTCTTCATGGTTGCACCGACAGCGTTACTATCTAGCCATTCAACAATTTCATTCTTTGCAAGATAGTACCTAAAAAAATACGGGTTGAGAACTT
>NZ_JBEUDO010000046.1:0-23623 GCF_050584665.1 Nitrosomonas sp. ANs5 | reverse complement strand
AGACTGATCTACTGCGGACGAGCCTGATTGGCCGGATTTTTCGATCCTTTTCGTTAAATAGAACGACTATTCGCCTCAAATGATCGAAAAATCCAACTCAACCAGCCGCGCCCTCGCTACGATCGCTATTCTCGGACAGCCTCCTAGCACTGCTTGCTTTATATCACGAAAGCCAAATTCGGTGATATGCAGATTTATTTCAGTGGGCGCCCCTTACCCCGGTCATGATATGCAGCTTTGCCTTGTCTTGAAACCGCAAGCTAAGGTATAGTGGCAACCTGCTAAAAAATCATCCAGGCAGGAGAGTGCGCTGCAAGATAGCGCCGCCGAAGGCGTAACCCCCCGGAATCGCTCAGGCATGGCCAATGCTCAAATTGGCCTGAGTAACTGCTTGCGACAGGCAATCTGGAGAGTGCTGATTCACGATTCGATTCAGCCACCGAAGGGGCATGCGGGCGACAATCCGTAAAACTCTCAGGTAAAAGGACAGAGGGGAAAAGTCAGAGCCTGTGGAGAAACCATCATGAGCTATCCAAGCACAAAGCCGGTCAAGCGCGCATACAGCCAGACGCCATAAATGATCAACCCTTTGCTGCGACGAATCACGCCATAGAATTGTATTCTCAACTTTATCGGGCGCGAGACTTCCTTTTTTATCTTTGAGAGAAAATAGATGCTTAAAACGACTCCCCTTAACGCAGCACACCGCGCCATGCACGCAAAAATGGTAGATTTTGGCGGCTGGGATATGCCACTGCATTACGGTTCTCAACTGGACGAACACCACCAGGTCCGGCGCGATGCCGGCATGTTCGATGTCTCCCATATGCTGGTTGTAGACATACATGGTGAGAATGTCCGTGGATTCTTGCGCGGACTGGTTGCCAACAATGTCGATAAGCTTACCCTTTCAGGAAAAGCATTGTACTCCTGTATGCTCAATCCCGAAGGCGGCATCATCGACGATCTGATCATTTACTTTCTCACTGAATCCTGGTTCCGCCTGGTCGTCAATGCCGGCACTGCGGATAAGGATCTGGCCTGGATTCAATCACAGGCCGCGCAAAGTGCGCCTCAACTGACCATTACACCCCGCCGGGATCTGGCCATGATTGCGGTACAGGGGCCGAATGCGCCCACCAAGGTATGGGCCACCATACCCGGTTCACAAGCGGTCACCGAGGCATTGAAGCCATTTCAATCTGCCACACTGGAGCCTTATTTTATCGCCCGCACCGGCTATACCGGGGAAAATGGTTTTGAAATCATCCTGCCGGCAACCGAGGCCGTTACCCTGTGGGAAAAACTGCATGCGGCCGGGGTTGCGCCTGCCGGACTGGGTGCGCGTGATACCTTGCGGCTGGAAGCAGGCATGAATCTGTACGGTCAAGATATGGATGAAACGACCAGTCCGCTCGAATCGGGGCTGGCCTGGACAGTTGATCTGAAAAGCGAGCGTGACTTTATCGGAAAACAAGCGCTCCAGCAAAAACCCGTCAAGCAGCAGTTGGTAGGATTGCTGCTACTGGACAAAGGCGTCCTGCGCGGCCATCAGAAAGTCATCGTTCAACGGGACGGATTTTCAGGCGAGGGGGAAATCACCAGTGGAGGATTTTCGCCGACAATTAATCAATCGATCGCGCTGGCGCGGGTGCCTGCAGAGGTGGCTGTTGGCGATCAGGTCCATGTTGCCGTGCGCGACAAACAACTGGCCGCCAAGGTTGTCAAATATCCATTCGTTCGCAATGGTCAGGTATTGATTTGAATTATTCTGTAAAACACCAGGAAACTTTTCTAAACATATATTTTGGAGTCGAGACAAATGAGCATTCCAGCTGAGCTGAAATACGCAAAATCGCATGAATGGGTTAAATCGGAAGCAGATGGGACAGTGACCATTGGCATTACCCAGCATGCCCAGGAATTGCTTGGCGATATGGTGTTCGTCGAGTTGCCACAGGTCGGGCGCAATCTGACGCAAAGAGAAGAATGTGCCGTGGTGGAATCGGTCAAGGCGGCATCGGATGTCTATGCACCCGTGAGCGGGGAAGTGATCGAAGTCAATACCGAGCTCGAATCCGCCCCGGAAAAAATTAATCAGGAGCCCTATGCAGCTTGGCTGTTCAAGCTCAAGCTGTCGGATCCCGCCGAACTGGACGGTCTGCTGGATGCCAATGGGTATCAACAAGCACTGGAAAGCGAGGCGCATTGAGGGCGGTGTCGGTCTGCTTTTCCGGCAGAGACGAAAGGCGTGTGCTGGGCCGGTACGCACGGCCAGCCGCACGCTAACATTTTTCGAGTCATCATGAATATTTTTCAGCTTAAGCCTTAATCAATCATGCCATTTATCCCGCATACCGAAGAAGATATAGAAGCGATGCTTGCAAGCATCGGCGCCGAGTCAATCGATGAATTGTTCGACGAGATTCCCGCTGATTTGAGAACCGGTACCCTGACCCGTGTGCCACCTGGCATGAGCGAGATGGAAATCACACGGCTCATGTCCGAGCGCGCCCAGAAAGATGGGTTTTATCTCAACTTTATTGGTGCAGGCGCTTATGAGCACCATATTCCGGCGGCTGTTTGGCAAATCACCACCCGCGGTGAATATTATTCTTCGTATACCCCCTATCAGGCGGAAGCCAGCCAGGGTACTCTGCAACTGCTGTACGAATACCAGACCATGATGGCTTCATTGACCGGCATGGATGTGTCCAATGCCAGCCTGTATGATGGCGCCTCTGCATTGGCCGAGGCGGCACTGATGGCTGTGCGCCAACACCGGACCTCGAGACGGATACTGATTCCCCAAACGGTCCATCCGATTTATCGCAGCGTGGTGCGCGCTATCGTCAAAAACCAGGCGATCGAAGTCGTGGAGATTCCATACGATCAGGCATCCGGACAGATCCTGCCCGAACAGCTGGACCAATACGGTCAGGAAGAATTTGCCGCATTGGTCATTCCCCAGCCGAATTTCTTTGGCGTACTGGAACAAGTCGATGCATTGACCGATTGGGCGCACAGCAAGCAATCGCTGGCAGTCGCCGTTGTCAACCCAACCGCACTCGCCATGCTCACGCCGCCGGGTGAATGGGGCAATCAGGGCGCGGATATTGCCGTTGGAGAAGGCCAGCCGCTGGGCATTCCGCTCTCCAGTGGCGGCCCTTACTTCGGCTTCATGGCCTGCAAACAGCAGCTCGTCCGGCAAATGCCGGGGCGTATCATTGGACGCACCACCGATCTCAACAATCAGGAAGGCTTTGTGCTGACGTTGCAGGCGCGCGAACAGCATATCCGGCGTTCCAAGGCGACCTCTAATATCTGTACCAATCAGGGTTTGATGGTGACTGCTGCCACCATTTACATGTCGCTGGTGGGGCCTGAAGGGCTTTACCGGATTGCTGCGCAGTCGCATGAAAATACTTGGTCGCTGGTTGAAAAACTGGAAAAACTCCCAGGCGTGAAAAAAACATTCAATGCGCCATTTTTCCATGAAGCAGTATTGTCGTTGCCTAAACCTGCTGCCCAGGTGCTCGACAGCTTGAAAGCCCAGGGTGTATTGGGTGGCTTGCGCCTCGAAGAGCATTATCCCGAATTGGGCAATACCTTGTTGGTATGCGTGACAGAAACCAAAACGGCTGATGATCTGGATAAATATGTCGAATTGTTCGGACAGGCACTGACGGCCAATGCCTGATGAAGAACAGCGCAGGTCAGTTTACAGTAGCATTTAACTTATTTTGAGAGGACAAGAACCATGGTTACTATGGGTGGAACACCAATTAAAATTGAAGGTACCTTTCCAAAAACAGGTGAGCAAGCGCCGGCTTTCTCTCTCGTCAATAGAGACCTGAAGGACGTGACACTGGCCGATTTTGCCGGCAAGAAGAAAGTGCTCAATATCGTGCCGAGTCTCGATACCCCGGTTTGCGCGCTGTCGACGCGTAAATTCAATCAGCGCGCGAGTGAAATGGACAATACCGTGGTGCTGATCATTGCCGCAGATCTGCCGTTTGCCATGAGCCGCTTCTGCGACCAGGAAGGGCTGGATAAGGTCATTCCGTTGTCTACCATGCGGGGTGCGCAATTCATGCGCGACTATGGCGTGGCCATTGCTGACGGACCTTTTGCCGGCATTACCGCACGCGCGGTAATCGTACTGGATGAAAACGACCAAATCATCCACGCCGAGCTGGTACCGGAAATCAAGGATGAACCCAACTACGATGCGGCCTTGGCTGCTTTGAACTGATTTTGCCAAGATAGACAAAACATGCTGATATTTGAACACGCCCGCAAGGGCCGGCTGAATTACTCGCAGGCACCTGCAAAACGGGCCACTAGGCGCAATATTCCCGATAATTTGTTGCGCAAATCGGCACCGTTGTTGCCCGAAGTGTCCGAAATGGATACTGTGCGTCACTATACCCGGCTATCGCAGAAAAATTTTTCCATCGATACCGAGTTTTACCCGCTTGGCTCCTGTACCATGAAATACAATCCGCGCGCCTGTAATGCGCTGGCGATGCTGCCGCAGTTTCTGGCGCGGCATCCGTTGGCGCCGGCAGATACCGGCCAGGGATTTCTGGCCTGCATGTATGATTTGCAGGAAATCCTCAAGGATATTACCGGCATGGAGGCTGTCAGCCTGACTTCGATGGCCGGTGCCCAGGGTGAACTGATCGGGGTCACGATGATTCGTGCCTATCACGAGGCGCGTGGTGATAGCGCGCGCACCGAGATCATTGTGCCGGATGCCGCACATGGTACCAACCCTGCAACAGCCGTCATGTGTGGCTACAAGGTTGTCGAAATCCCGACTGATAAGGAAGGCGATGTCGATATGGCTGCACTCAAGGCGGCGGTGGGCCCCAAGACGGCTGGTCTAATGTTGACCAATCCCTCCACGCTGGGCGTGTTTGAGAAAAAAGTATCGGAAATGAGCCGGATCGTGCATGAAGCGGGCGGGCTGCTGTACTATGACGGCGCCAACCTGAATGCTGTTCTGGGTAAAGTCAAACCCGGTGATATGGGTTTCGACGTCATTCATATGAACCTGCATAAAACCTTCTCGACCCCTCACGGTGGCGGCGGGCCGGGCGCTGCCCCGGTGGGTGTGGCCAAGCGCCTGCTGCCTTATTTGCCCGTACCCATCGTGGCCTATGAGAATGGCGTTTACCGCTGGCTGACGGAAAAAGACCGGCCACAAACCATCGGCCGTTTGTCGGCTCATATGGGCAATGCTGGGGTTCTGTTGCGTGCCTATATTTATGTCAGGCTGCTGGGCTCGGAGGGCATGCACCGTATTTCAGAATTTGCGACACTGAACGCGAACTATCTCATGGCCGAGTTGCGCAAGGCCGGTTTCGAGATTGCCTACCCGACCCGTCGCGCCAGTCATGAATTCATCGTGACCATGAAGGAAATCAAGGAAAGAACAGGGGTGACCGCCATGAATCTTGCCAAGCGTCTACTTGACAAGGGTTTCCATGCGCCGACCACCTATTTTCCGATCCTGGTGCCGGAATGTCTGTTGATCGAACCGGCTGAAACCGAATCCAAGGAAACGATCGACAGCTTTGTCATCGCCATGGAGGAAATCCTGGCCGAAATCGAGACCCAGCCGGAGATGGTCAAATCGGCACCGCATCAAATGCCACTGCGCAAGCTGGACGACGTCAAGGCCGCCCGCGAGCTCGATATCGTCTGGAAACCCTAGAAACTACTGCGTCCATTATCATTCACCATTCTGTATAGTTATGCAAACACTTATCTGCGGCTCGATCGCCTATGACACCATCATGGTGTTTGAGGATCATTTCAAACGCCACATTCTGCCGGATAAAATCCATGTGCTGAATGTTGCTTTCCTGGTGCCGGAAATGCGCCGGGAATTTGGCGGATGTGCTGCAAATATTGCATATAACCTGCAGATGCTCGAGGGTCAGCCGCTCATCATGGCGACCGTCGGGGATGATTTCCAGCCCTATGCCTATCGTTTGGAGAAGCTGGGGCTGGCGCAGACGTATGTGCGCCAGGTCAAGGATACTTTCACTGCCCAGGCTTTCATTACTACCGATCTGGACGACAACCAGATCACCGCTTTCCATCCGGGCGCGATGAATTTTTCTCATCAGAATAGCGTCAGGGATGCCAATAATGTCTCGCTTGGTATTATCGCGCCGGATGGCCGCGAGGGCATGCTTGCCCATGCACGGGAATTTCATGAAGCTGGCATCCCGTTCATGTTCGATCCCGGACAGGGGCTGCCGATGTTCAACCAGGAGGAATTGCTCGGTTTCATCAGCAAAGCCGACTACATCGCGGTTAACGACTATGAGTCGCAGCTGTTGCAATCGCGCACGGGCTATAGCGTGGAAGCGCTTGCTGCTCAGGTCAAGGCATTCATTGAAACCAAGGGCGCAGAGGGTTCGGTGATCTATGCAGATGGCAACCGTTACGAAATCCCGGCCGTCAAGCCCCGCCAGATCGTCGATCCGACCGGTTGCGGCGATGCTTACCGGGCTGGCTTGTTATATGGCATTGCCCAGAACCTGGACTGGCAAACGACAGGGCGGCTTGCATCCCTCATGGGCGCATTGAAGATCACCCACCGCGGCGGGCAGAATCATCGCTACGAGCGTGATCAGATCGACCAGCTCTACTTTGAGGCGTTTGATACCCATATTTTCTGGTAGTCATATGGATTCTCAAGCCGGATAAGCAGCATTTATCCGGTACCGATATGAGGCACCATTTCCTATGTCCGCTGCCCGCGTCAGCACATTGACCAAGAGCATCCGGCTGATCAGGCTGTTGATTCATTTTGTATCCGGATTGCTGCAGGCACTGGTCTATCCATACTTCAGCCGCACTATCCAGAACCGTATGGCGCGCCGCTGGGCACGCGGCTTTCTGCATATCCTGAACATCGAGTTGCAAACCGGCGATATCCCGCCTTGCAATCAGCATAAAGGCGTGATGCTGGTCGCCAATCACATTTCATGGCTCGATATTCTGGTGATTTTGGCCACCTTTCCTGTCCGCTTTGTCGCCAAGGCTGAAATCCGCAGCTGGCCATTGCTGGGATGGCTGAGCAAGCGTGCCGGCACATTGTTTATCGAGCGCGAGAAGCGAAGAGAGACGCTGCGAACCAATCGCACGATCGGCGAGCTGCTGACAAAAGGGGATTCGGTGGCCGTGTTTCCGGAAGGGATGACAAGCGATGGCGGCGTGCTGCACCATTTTCATGCGTCCCTGCTACAACCTGCCGTGGCCGCGCACACCTTGCTGTATCCGGCGGCGATTCGCTATCGTAATCCCGATGGCGAGCGTAATACCGGTGTGGCGTATGTCGAAATATCGATCGTGCAGTCTTTACTGCGCATACTTGACCAACCTCAGGTCGAAGCGGTATTGATTTATGGGCCGGCAATCGCCTGTGCCAACAGGAACCGGCGTGAGCTGGCGCGCCTGGCAGAGCATACGATAGCAGAAGAGCTCGCGGTCGAAATCAGGCGCATGGCAGATGAAACAACTTCCGGTCTTCCAGTCGAACAGCCGTAAGGCAGCCGCCCCACAAGCATCCCGTATCCAGTGCAATCAGATTACGTTGCATATGCAATCCCAACGCCGACCAGTGTCCAAAAACAATTGTCGCGTCCCTGCTGGCGCGTCCGGGCGCGTCAAACCAGGGCAAAAAACCGGCGGGAATCGTTGCCGGATCGCCTTTATAGGAGAAATTCATTTTTCCTGCAGGCGAACAGACCCGCAGGCGTGTCATGGCGTTGACGATTACTCGCCAGCGCTCATACCCTTGTAATCCATCCTGCCAGCAATCGGGCTGGTTGCCATACATATTTTGGGCAAAATCAGGGAAGCGATCGCCGCCAATGACCGCTTCGACTTCCTGCGCCAGCTCCAGGGCTTGTTCGATGGTCCAGCCGGGAAGCAGACCGGCGTGGACCAGCGCATATTCATCCTCGACATGAAACAACCGTTGCCGCCGCAGCCATTCAAGCAATACCTGCTTGTCAGGGGCATCCAGAATCGGCTGCAAAGTATCACCCGGGCATTGCCGGGATGGCTCAAGCGCGACCCGCAGCAGATGAAGATCGTGATTGCCGAGCACCGTGATGACCGCCTCGCCGAGCTGCATGAGTGAGCGCAGCAGCGGCAGGGAATCGGGCCCGCGGTTGACAATATCGCCAACTAGCCACAGCTTGTCCCGGCCGGGATTGAAACCAATCAGTTCGACCAGTTGCTGGAACTGCCGATGGCAACCCTGCAGGTCGCCAATTGCAAAAGTCGCCATGGTAAACTAGTACTCCGTTCTGTCAATTAGCTTACAAATGAAATCGATGGATTCGCCTGCCAGGCTAGGCGCAAACCGCAGTCATAGCCGTAGCTATGGCGAGGATTTGCAACAACGCATGACAGGCGAAGGCGCGATTTCATGTAAGCGTTTTGGCTGGACGGAGTACTAGCGTAAACCGAGCACATCCTGCATATCGAACAAGCCGGATTGCTTACCGGCAAGGAAACGCGCGGCCCGCAGCGCACCGGATGCAAAGGTCTTGCGACTGCTGGCCTTGTGCGTAATTTCCACGCGCTCGCCGATGCCGGCAAACAGCGCCGTATGATCGCCAACGATATCGCCGCCGCGTATGGTCGAGAAGCCGATCGTGTCGGCCGCGCGTTCACCGGTATTGCCTTCCCGCCCGTAGATCGCAACTTTACTCAAATCCCGGTTGAGCGTATCCGCGATGACTTCACCCATGCGCAGGGCAGTGCCGGATGGCGCGTCGACCTTATGCCGATGATGTGCCTCGATGATTTCGATATCGTAGTCTTCTTGCAAAACCGTTGCCGCCACTTCCAGCAGTTTGAACAGGACATTGACGCCGACACTCATGTTGGGTGCCAGCACGATGGCGATGTCATCGGCCGCTGTGCGGATCAGCTCTTTATCGGCCGCTGTAAAGCCGGTTGTGCCGATGACCATTTTGATCCCGAGTGCACGGCAGGCCTCAAGATGGGCGAGGGTGCCGGCCGGGCGGGTAAAGTCGATCAGTACATCACTGCCCCGGAGTGCTTCGGCATAATCACTGCGAACCGTTACCCCGCAAGGGAAACCGATCAGCGACCCCGCATCCTGCGCCAGAAAGGAGTTGTCAGGTTGTTCCAACGCTGCCGATAAGTGCATGTCTAGCGCCTCGGCAACCGTTTCCATGATGGCCCGGCCCATTCGGCCGGTGCTGCCAGCAACAGCTATATTTGTAAGTGTCATTGGGTCCCTTTATAAAATTCCATTTGATTTTCTTTCATGAAATCAATCGTCCGGCCCGATTCGGCATCTTCCTCTGCTTCGCCGCGTGGATCGGCGATGGGGCCGAATCCTTGACCGGAACCGGGTATAATCGAGAACGATTCTCTGAAAGCAGAGGGTTGCGGAAAATCGCCTTCGATACGGACAAGCCGGTCGCTTTCGAAGAAAACCGTCAGCCGCTGGTTCTCGGCCAGCCTGCTCTTGGGCGCGTAACGGTAGATATAATCCCAGCGATTATTGTGGAAAGCATCCATTACAAGCGGCGTCCCCAACGCAAATCTGACCTGTGAACGGGTCATTCCCGGCTTCAACTTGTTGACCATTTCCTCATCGACCACATTCCCCTGCTGGATGTCGATTTTGTATGGAAATGGTGGAAGATAGGAGCAGCTGGACAAAAACAGAGATAGCAAAAGCAGTCGTGGAAGTAATGCACGCATACCGAGTAAATATTTTCAAACCTGCCTAGGATGATGAAGAGCCTGAGCGAAGCCAGGAAACCACTGACAAATCCTTGTATTGTCAGTCAGCGGTTTCTTGAAATGACAGACCGAGCCGAATATCAACGAAAGTGACTGCACTGTATCTGTGATAAAGTATGCTTTCCAAGAATCAATAGGCAAACACGTTAACCATCGGATTCTCTTCGGCTTCCGCTATATGATACAGCAAATAATTTTTGGAAAGATTAAACCATGACCAAGTCAGATAATTTAAAGGGTATAGATCTTAAAACGATGGGGCTGAAAACCACCTTGCCGCGTTTGAAGATCCTGAATTTATTTGAAAATAGTACTGTTCGCCATTTGTCCGCCGAAGATATCTATAAGGAGCTGTTAAGCGAGGGAGAAGACATCGGCCTGGCAACGGTTTATCGGGTCTTGACCCAATTTGAGCAGGCCGGCCTACTGGAACGCCATCATTTTGAAAGCGGCAAAGCGGTTTTCGAGCTGGCCAGCGAGACGCACCACGACCATCTGGTCTGCCTGCAATGCGGCCGGGTCGAAGAATTCTATGATGCCGAAATCGAGAAACGCCAGGCCAAAATTGCCAAGGAACGGGGCTTCACTTTGCAGGCCCATTCCTTGTCATTGTATGCCGATTGCATCAAAGAAAACTGCCCGCATCGCAGCAAGTAGTGATAGCCTAATCTTGCGGAAAATACCTGCATGCAATTTTGAGTGGGATACATGCAGCCCTGAATAATCCAGCGTCGATTTCCTGGTGCGCAAGCACACCCTGCGCACTGGATAGCTTCTAGGAGGCTGTCCGAGAATAGCGATCGTAGCGAGGGCGAGGCTGGTTGAGTTGGATTTTTCGATCATTTGAGGCGAATAGTCGTTCTATTTAACGAATAAGGATCGTAAAATCCGGCCAATCAGGCTCATCCGTAGTAGATCAGTCTATTCTCGTACAGCCTCCTAGTACTCCGTTCCGCCAAATCGCTTACATGAAATCGCGCCTTCGCCTGTCATGCGTTGTTGCAAATCCTCGCCATAGCTACGGCTATGACTGCGGTTTGCGCCTAGCCTGGCAGGCGAATCCATCGATTTCATTTGTAAGCTAATTGACGGAACGGAGTACTAGCTTGTTGGCACTCGCCATGGCCGTGCTTATCGTTACATATGAAGGATGACTGAAAATGATTGATGGGTATATTCCAGAATGATTCACGCAACAAGACACCAGCCTTGAAAATCCTACACGCCAGCCGCGAAATTCGGGCCGACTCCCGCTATGGCATGGGGCGAGTGAATGCCTCCCTACTCAAGGGCTTGAATCAGATTGGCATTCAGTCGGATTATATCTGCGCGAGTGATATGGATGCGGCATCGCTGGCCCAGGCCGCACACTGGCGCAAACAACTGGCCAGGCTGTGTCCGGCCGATATTCAACCTGTCGTGCATGTCCTGGTATCGGCTTGGCAGACAGGCCGCATGGCCGCACGCCGGGCCATCGATCAGGCCTATACCCACCTGCATTGCCACGACGCGGTTGTGGCTGCCGGCGCCTCCCACGAGCTGGCAGGGCAGCGGATTGCATGGGGCATTAGCGAGCATGGCTTTAGTTGTGTCGCGCAGGCACTGCATGCTTATATACAACCGCTGCCGCGCTGGCTGCGATGGCTTTTGTGGCAGTGGGAGCGCCGCGTCACCCGGGCCGCAAATTGGATCGTGTGCCCGACTGTAAGCGGGCGCGCCAATCTTGCCAGCGAGCTGAAACTGCCGATCGATGCCCGTTGGCACGCGATCCCGCATGCGCGGCCCGACCTCAACTTGCCGGAAAAACGAAGCGCCCGCCGGATACTGGGCTGGGACCAGCGCTCACGTTATTTGCTGGCCGTCGGTCAATTGATTCCGCTCAAGCGTTTCGAACTGATCATCGACGCCATGACAGCACTGCCCACGGACTGGCGCTTGGTATTGCTGGGCGATGGCGATGCAGCCCCCTATCTGGCGCGTGCCGAACGGCTTGGTATTGCTCCGCCCATCATCACCGCCGCCGATGATGTCGGCCCTTATCTGGCCGCAGCTGATGCATTCGTTAGCGCTTCACAGACCGAATCATTCGGCATGGCCATTCTGGAAGCGATGACAGCCGGCCTGCCTATCGTCTGCACCCAAGTTGGCGGCGTGAGCGACGTGGTAGGCGAGGCCGCCGAATTGGCAGCAGCCGATGGCAGCGACCTCGCGCAACGGCTCAGCACTGTTCTGGCTGATCCTGCGCACTGTACTACCCTGGCTGCCAGAAGCCGAGCCCGGGCAGAGCAATGGCCAGACCAGAAAGCCGTGGCACGTGAATACCACGCCATGTATCTGGCGGCGGAAACAAACAGGCGATAGAACAGTGAATAATCGGAGTCAGAGTGAAATAAATATTCACTATACCCCACTGCATCAATTTGAAGCATCGCGGATAATATTTGGCAAGATTATCGCAGCTGTATCCGATTGGAGTTTTTTGGCACATTCTTGATTGGAGCAACGTAACAGGCACGCATGATTCTGAACCTGACAAATGATTGAGATATTGTTGTTGGCATTTGCATTGAGCATGGATGCGTTTGCGGTATCGATTGGCCTGGGGTCGAAACAGAAAACGGCTCCCGTTGCATTGGCACTCAAAGCGGGAGTGTATTTCGGTATCTTTCAGGTGCTGATGCCGCTGATCGGCTATCTTGGAGGAAAGGGCGCAGCAGGCTTGGTCGAGAATTATGCGCATTGGGTGGCGTTTCTGCTGCTGACGCTAATTGGCGGTAAGATGATTTATGAATCCTTTGCCGAGGGCATAGAAGAAGATATCACCCAGATTACGCACCGGGTGATGCTGATGCTCGCCATTGCCACCAGCATAGATGCGATGGCGGCCGGTTTTACATTGACACTGCTCGATATAAATCCATTGATGGCCTGCATGATCATTGGCGCTGTCACGTTTGGTTTTAGTTGGGTGGGTGTGTTTATCGGTATGAAAAGCGGCACATGGCTGGAGAGTAAAGCCGAATTATTCGGCGGCGTCATACTTGTATTGATTGGCCTGAAAATGGTTTTGTCATAAGTGCCTGCGATATATACATAGCGACACCACGCAAGCTGGCGCTCATGTTCTACCGAACCTTGTTGTTGTGAGTCGCGTAAGCGGCGCGGCAATCCGGTAGATTCTGTGATGGCCGGTTTGGCTGTGCCCCTTCAGAGAGTGTGTTCGATACCGGGAAAGGGTTTTTGGCTTTGCCCCGGCTTGTGCTAGAGTTAACCGGAAAGGTCGTTTCTTCATTCCAGAGTGTTGCCATGCCGCCATTCAGCGCTGGAAGGCGGATGAATCCGGCTCCTGGAGTGATTGTCAGGTGGGCGAGTATGTATTTCCTCGCATAGGTTATTTATTTCCCAAGCTTCAATAAGAACAAAGGCAGCTATGCATCCTCTGGAACCGCAACGGTTATATCAATCCTGTGAACCGGATCAGTTCACATTCCGAACGACAGCAGAATTGGCCGATCTGACCGAGATCATCGGTCAGGCGCGCGCCATGGATGCCGTTTACTTTGGCGCCGGGATTCGCCAGGAAGGCTACAACCTGTTCGTACTGGGCCCGCCGGGAATGGGCAAATACAGTATGGTGCAGCAGTTTCTTGAAACCAAAGCCAGCCAGGCACCGGACCCATCGGACTGGTGCTATATCAACAATTTTGCACAGCCGCATAAACCGAAAATGCTCAGGCTTCCCGCTGGCCGGGGAGAGGCGCTGCGTGCGCATATGGAGGAGCTGGTCGATTATTTGCGCAGTGCCATTCCGGCGCTGTTCGAGGGCGAGGAATACCGCAACAAGGTCAATGCAATTCAGCGTGAATATCATGAACAGCAGGAGCGCGAAATCCGGGAGCTGAGCGATGAAGCCGAGCAAAAGGAAATTGTGCTGCTGCATACGCCGGATGGATTTGTGCTGGCGCCGAGCCGTAACCGTGATGTGATCCCTCCGGATGAATATGAAAAACTGTCCAAGAAAGAACGCGAGCGGATCGAGGCAGATATCGCCGAGTTGCAAACGCACCTGGAAAAAATCCTGAGTCAGTTGCCCCAACGCCGCAGGGCACGCGCTGAGCGCATCAGGCAACTGAGCCGCGATCTGATGCTGTCGACTGTCGGGCAAATGATTAAAGAATTGCGGGCGAATTATGCGGATCTGCCCGAAGTGCTCAATTTCTTCAACCAAGTGCAGCGAGACATGGAGCTGCATGTCGATGATTTTCGAAAGCCTGATGAGACTGTTAACATTTCCGGCATGGCCGTTATCACGCATCAGGCCTTCAATAATTACGAGATCAATGTACTGGCCGCCAATCACAAAAAACCGGGCGCGCCGATCATCAGTGAGGATAATCCGACTTACAGCAATCTGGTGGGACGGGTGGAGTATGTCTCACAGTTCGGGGCGCTGGTAACCAATTTTACGTTGATCAAGCCGGGGGCATTGCATCGGGCGAACGGCGGCTATCTGCTGCTGGATGTGCGCAAAGTGCTGATGCAGCCGTTTGCTTGGGAAGGTTTGAAGCGGGCATTGCAGGCGGGCAGGATCCATATTGAATCGCTGGGCCAGATTTACAGTCTTGTCAGTACCGTATCGCTCGAACCGGAGCCTATCCCGCTGGATGCCAAGGTTGTGCTGTTCGGTGATCGTATCTTCTACTACTTGCTGCAGGCCTATGATCCGGAGTTCAGTGAGTTGTTCAAGGTCGCGGCAGATTTTGAGGAGACCATCGAACGCAATCCGGAATCACATCTGCTTTACGCGCAACTGATTGCAACCCTGGCGCGCAAGGACGATCTGCTGCCCTATGATCGTCAAGCGGTGGCGAGAGTCATTGAACACAGCGCGCGATTGGCGGACGACTCGGAGAAATTGTCCATGCATATGCGCAGTATTGCCGATTTACTGCGTGAGGCGGATTACTGGGCGCGCGCAGCAGGCCATGCAGTCGTGCAGGCGAGTGATGTCCAGCAGGCGATCGATTTTCAGGTGCGTCGCCAGGACCGAATCAGGGACCGGTTATATGAAGCGATTTTGCGTGGCACCCTGATGATCGATACGCAAGGTTTGGTCACCGGGCAAGTCAATGGCCTTTCGGTCATCGCACTGGGTGGGTTTGCCTTTGCCCAGCCGATACGGATTACGGCCACCAGTCGGTTTGGGAAGGGCGATCTGGTTAATATCGAACGTGAGGCCAAGCTCTCGGGGTCGATCCATTCCAAGGGCGTATTGATTCTTTCCGCCTTTCTGGCCGCGCGCTATGCCAAAAACCAGCCGCTCGCGTTCTCCGCCAGTCTCGCGTTTGAACAGTCTTACGGCATGGTTGAAGGCGACAGTGCGTCGCTGGCCGAGTTATGTGCGCTGCTTTCCAATCTGGCAAATGTACCCATCGACCAATCGCTGGCGATAACCGGTTCGGTCAATCAACTCGGTCAGGTTCAGGCAATCGGTGGGGTGAATGAAAAAATCGAAGGGTTCTTTGATATCTGCGCGGCACGGGGATTGACCGGCAAACAAGGCGTGTTGATTCCCGCCACCAATATGCAGCATTTGATGCTGCGGCGGAATGTCGTCGATGCTGCTGCCGCAGGACAGTTCCATATCTATGCCGTGGAAAATGTCGATCAGGCGATTGCGTTGCTGACCGGCCTGACAGCAGGCGAGGCCGATGCGCATGGCAAATATCCGGCAGACAGTATCAATCATCGGGTCGCCGCGCGGCTGGCGGAGCTCGCCCGAATCACCAGATCATTCCTGCGGCGGGATGGAAAGCATTCGAGCGACAACCAATAAGCTTGTTGTCCTGCTACGCCTGAGCGCCGCGAATGGATACTAAGAAGCTGTTTGGAAACGCCTGTTCTATGTCAAACGCCTCAACATAATGCGGGTCATCCTGTGCACAGGCTGACATAAGGGTGCATTTCATGCGCCAGTCTGATTATTGCGGCACGCTCATTCCCGGTGAGTTTTTTTATCCGCTCCCGATAATTTTTGCTGCATCGATTCTGGTGGTGGAGCGGTATATAGCGCCCCGGTCGTCCATTTCTTAAGCAGTGCAAGTGTTCCTGCTGCCAACAGTGCGGCAGAGAATACCAGCAGGGTGTCTGTCAGGTTGTACATCAGGTCAGGGTTGACAAGCATGACGATGCCCAGCGCTACCATGATCATGCCCCCGATCAATTTGAGCACTTGCCCGTGCCGCTCTTCAAACCATTGTCTTTTGAGCGTCAGAACGGCAGTCAAGAATATGATGATTTCGACCAGAAGGTAGATGAAAAGATAGATGATGAGTAATCCATAGAACTCCATGAGGCCGATTTGCTGTGATTTGACCAATTGGCTCCAGACCACTGGAAAACCGGCCGTGCAGGGTAATTCTACGAAGGCGATGCCGGATGCCATGACGAAAGTGGCGCCTGCGAGTGAAAGACCTGTCATTTCTGGGCGGAGCAGTTTTCTTATCGATTGATAAATTCCCGGTTTGTGCTTGTCGGAGATGGTGAAGGAGAAGCCTCTTTTGAACCAGAAGAAATCCTTGATATTGACCAGGCCAAATACCAACGCAAACAAGGCCACCAGCCACTGCACCCAGACAAGATAGGCGACATAGCTGAGCACTTTGAATATGCCGGCGATAAATGCGCCATAGATGGTTGCGGTGGTAAATAGGAAAATGCACCCGACCATGAGCATGCGTTTTCTGGAACCGGAACGCAGTACCATGCCCAGCAGCAGCGTCAGCACCCATAACGAACAGGGATTGAAGCCATCGACAAAGGAAATGAGCAGGGTGGTGAAGATGAGTGGCTGCTGGGTAAGATCGATTGTTCCGAGCAAGGGAACGCTCAGGGTGGTCATTCCGGAGAGCGGTTCTATTTCAGCCGGCTTTTCTGGTAGTGGTTCTGTTTCCGGTTTGATGTCTGGCTGAATACGCTTAGGGTCCGCTTCGGGTGCGTCCAACTGGCGATTTTGTTTCAGAATGGCGTCACGAACCGTTTCTTCTAGTTGTTTGCGGATAAAAGGCGCATCGCCGATAAACACATTTCCGGCAATGAATATGGTCGGGACCGCTTCGGCTTCGATTCCATGCTTGTACGCGGTCAGTGCGAACAGTCTCAGGTTGGATCGATTGCGGAAAACCTCGTATTGACGGATCTGCAGCTGCGGATAACGCGTCTCCAGCTCGCTCAGAAAGGGTTGCTGCTCGATGCAAAGCGGACAGGTTTCTCCCCAGAAAACATCCATAACGACTTTGGCCTTGTTCTCTGTGGAGAACGCGTGGGTCGAGAAGGCGAGTAACGCAACGAATAGAAATAGACAGGTTGTCTGAATACGCATGGTTTTTTGAGAAAGATGATTCCAGGAGTTCCAGTCGATTGTCATTTGTATGGCCGTCATATTCACGCCAGCTGATAAGCGCTACGAATTGAATCCGCGAAGTTTAATTGATTAAGTGGCCAGCTAGGAGGCTGTCCGAGAATAGATTGATCTACTGCGGACGAGCCTGATTGGCCGGATTTTACGATCCTTTTCGTTAAATAGAACGACTATTCGCCTCAAATGATCGAAAAATCCAACTCAACCAGCCTCGCCCTCGCTACGATCGCTATTCTCGGACAGCCTCCTAGTACTCCGTTCCGCCAAACCGCTTACATGAAATCGCGCCTTCGCCTGTCATGCGTTGTTGCAAATCCTCGCCATAGCTACGGCTATGACTGCGGTTTGCGCCTAGCCTGGCAGGCGAATCCATCGATTTCATTTGTAAGCTAATTGACGGAACGGAGTACTAGAAAATTCAGATTAATTCATTTCAATGAAAACATAAACGGGCATGCATGGCCAGAGCATGCTGCATGCTGAAAGCAGGTCAATTAGTTTTTCTCGTATGTGCGCGATTTTCTTTCTTCATCGAGAGAGAAATGCGCTGGCGCGGCACGTCAACTTCCAGAACTTTGACTTTGACCATGTCGCCGGTTTTGACGATGTCGCGGGGATCTTTGACAAAAGTATCCGCCAGGTGCGAGATATGGATCAGGCCGTCCTGATGCACGCCAATATCGACAAAGGCGCCAAAATTGGCGACGTTTGTGATCACTCCCTCGAGCTGCATGCCGGGTTCCAGATCGGTGATTTTTTCAATACCTTCCATGTATTGCACGCTTCTGAACGCCGGGCGCGGATCGCGGCCGGGTTTTTCCAGCTCCTTGATGATATCGGTAACAGTGGGCAGGCCGAAAGTCGCATCGGCGTAATCGGCCGGGTTGAGGGAACGCAGATAAGTACTGTGACCGATCAGCTCGCGCACGGATTTGCCGGTGTTGCTGAGGATGGTTTCCACTACCGGATAGGCTTCGGGGTGAACTGCCGAGGCATCCAGTGGATTGTCGCCATTCATGATGCGCAGAAAGCCAGCTGCTTGTTCGAACGCCTTGTCGCCCAGTCGGGGTACTTTTTTCAGTTGGCGGCGGCTGGTAAAAGGACCGTTCTGATCACGGAATGCAACAATGTTTTCGCTGATGCTAGTAGATAAGCCGGATACCTGTTTGAGCAGCGCCACCGATGCGGTATTGACATCGACACCGACCGCGTTGACGCAATCCTCGACTACCGCATCGAGCATGCGGGCCAGTTGCACCTGGTTGACATCATGCTGATATTGACCGACGCCGATCGATTTAGGGTCGATTTTGACCAGCTCTGCCAGCGGATCTTGCAAGCGGCGGGCGATTGAGACCGCGCCTCTCAGCGACACATCCAGATCGGGAAACTCTTTGGTGGCCAGTTCGGATGCGGAATAGACCGAGGCACCTGCCTCGGAAATCGTCAGTTTGGTGATCCGCAGTTCCGGGTGGCGCTTCATCAAGTCGCCGACCAGTTGGTCGGTTTCGCGAGAACCGGTGCCATTGCCGATGCTGATCAGCTCAACCGAATGTTGGGCGATCAATCTGGCCAGTTGCGCAATCGATTGATCCCACTGATTGCGCGGCTGATGCGGGTAAATCGTATCGGTTGCCAGCAATTTGCCGGTTGGATCGACGATAGCGACCTTGACCCCGGTGCGGATGCCGGGATCCAGGCCCATTGTGGCCTTGGGGCCAGCCGGTGCGGCCAACAGCAAATCCCGCAAGTTGCGGGCAAAAACACGAATCGCTTCCTGTTCGGCCGCTTCGCGCAGCCGCAGCTTGAGATCGAGATCGATACGCGTGAACAGTTTGATTTTCCAGGCATGGCGAGCGGTATCGGACAACCAGGCATCGGCAGCCCGGTTGAGGTCAGAGATATTGAGTCGCCGAGCGACGATTTGCTCACACAGCCGGTGTTCGTCTTGGTCATCCAGGGCGGGTTTGAGGGTGATATTCAACAAGCTTTCATTGCGCCCCCGGAACAGTGCCAATGCGCGATGCGAAGGAATCTTTCTGATCGCTTCCGAGTAATCGAAATAGTCCTTGAATTTGGCAGCTTCCTGCTCCTTGCCGGCAGCGACGCTTGCATGAAGCACACCTTTCTGCCAGATGCGCTCGCGCAATTCCGCCAGGAGCTCGGCATCTTCGGAAATGCGCTCCATGATGATCTGACGCGCGCCTTCCAATGCAGCGGCGACATCGGGCACGCCTTGGTCAGGTTTGAGGTAGCCAGCGGCAACGGTTTCCGGAACCAGGTTGCGATCGGCCAGGATCGCATCGGCCAGCGGTTCGAGACCGGCCTCCCGGGCGATTTGCGCCTTGGTTCGCCGTTTGGGCTTGTAGGGAAGATAGAGATCTTCCAGCAGGGTTTTGGTATCGGCGGCATGAATCGCTTGTTCCAGTTCCGGGGTGAGCTTGCCCTGCGAAGCGATGCTTTCGAGTATGGTTTCACGCCGGCTGTTGAGTTCACGCAAATAAGCCAGGCGTTCATCCAGTATGCGCAGCTGGCTGTCGTCCAGTCCCCCGGTGACTTCTTTGCGATAGCGGGCGATGAAAGGCACAGTCGCGCCTTCGTCCAATAACGAAATGGCTGCTGTGACTTGTCGGGGGTTGACGGCGAGTTCTTCGGCGATGCGTTGGATAATGTCCATATGGGTTCTATCTTATAATGCAGTGATAAATAATCTGCGATTGATCCAGTTAAGATTGTGAGAGGGAATGCCTCGTGCGTGGCGGATTGAATTCTTGTCAGGGTTTTATACTCATATCTGTATTAGTGTTCATTATTGACTGTTTGATTGATGGCTGGATATAAGCAAATATTGATTGTCTTTTTCTCGATCTGGATGCTGGGATGCACGCCCACCATTCATAAACCTGGCAACGCGATCATGGAACCGAGGTTGCTCGATGACCGTTATATTACTCCAGATGGCACGCAGCTTCCGCTCCGATATTGGTCTCCCGAACAGGATGAACCGGAAGCGGTCTTGATTGCATTACATGGATTCAACGATTACAGCCAGTTCTTTGAGGCGCCAGGCAAATTCCTGAAAGACCACGGAATCGTCAGCTATGCCTACGATCAGCGCGGTTTCGGTGCCAGTGCCAGCAGAGGATTGTGGAGCGGGATCGACGCTTATGCCGAAGACCTCAATCAGTTTATCGATTTGGTCAGGTCCGAACACCGGGGGCTGCCGGTCTATTTGCTCGGTGAGAGTATGGGGGGCGCGGTGGCGATTGCAGCCATGGCGCGAAACCAGACGACAGCGGTGGACGGACTTATTCTAGCAGCTCCCGCCGTTTGGGCGCGTGAGACCATGCCCTGGTATCAGCGTACCTTGTTGTGGCTACTGGCACATACCATTCCGTGGATGACCTTGACCGGCCAAGGCCTTGGCGTTGTCGCATCGGACAATATCGATATGCTGATCGAACTTGGGAGGGATCCCTTGGTGATCAAGGCAACACGAGTCGAGGCGATTCATGGCCTGACCAACCTGATGGATGAAGCATCTTCCAATGCCCGGAACATTCCGGTCAATACCCTGATGTTGTACGGCGAAAAGGATGAAATTATTCCTCCAAAGCCGATGTATCGTTTCCTGCGGGAATTCGCTGATCACAACGCCGCCGCGAAAACCATTGCCTTGTATGAGAACGGTTACCATATGCTGTTGCGCGACTTGCAAGCGAAGGTGATCTGGCAGGATATTTATACATGGATAAAATCCTCCAATACAGCAGCCCTTCCATCAGGCGCGGACAGGCGGTGGTGATCGTGCGCAGCTTAGATGGCAATGCCTGTCGGCAATTGAAACGAAACCCCTGTTTATCTCTATGGATCATTTTCATGCGGTAGGGCATACCTACGCACCGTCAAACCCCGGCCGCCGCCAGTCAACTACCTTGCGTAACAAATCCGGTGCATAAGTGCGCCCCACGCCTGGATTGGTTCGTTGCGCTCGCAATGAACCAGAAATGATCACCGCGTAGGCCGCCGGATACGTTACCAAGCCAGCGCGTAGCGGATTCAATCCGATATAGTGCATGCAGGTGAACGGATATTGTTCACTGTCTATCTGTGATCGATGCGCTAGTTTTTCTTTATTCGCGACCTGTCCCCGTTGCCTGCGCAGATAGCCATTGGGTAAGCCCAAAACGTAACTTCCTGTTTCCGATACGAGCACTTTCTCGCGTGTATCGCGCCAAATTTATCGCCAAGCTCGACGCGGTGCGCCGCGCAGGCGGCTTGCGCCACGACGCAGGAAAGCATGATATGACGTGGCGAAATCTTCTTGCCAAATTGTGCCGTCACAATTGGGTAGTCTACGCCAAGCAGCCGCTGGGCGGCCCGGCTCAAGTGCTGGCGTATCTGGGACGTTACACGCACCGGGTGGCAATCTCCAACGATCGCATTCTTGGCATGAGGGGTAATACCATCTACTTCCGCATGCGTGATTCCGCCAACGGCAACCGCAAAAAGGTAGTGCGCATGGAAGCGGAAGAGTTTATCGGCCGTTTCATGCAACATATTCTGCCCAACGGGTTCAAGCGGATGCGTCATTATGGCTTGATAGGCCCGGCACACAAGGCGGCCAATTTAGCCTCCGCGCGGACTGCGTTGGCGGTACCCGCCCCACATCCGGTAACAGTAGAATCAGTAGAGGCATTCATGCAACGAGTAACACAACGTGAGTGGCTGAGCTGTCCACACTGTGGCGAAGGGCGTTTCATGGTGATAGAAACGATCCCGTCTGCTCTGAGTCGGCGACACCCGTCACTTCGGGGGCCACCATGAGACGTTCTTTCCACTATTTTTATCCCGGTTGGCGATTGACTGTTTGGCGCGGCCAGGGAGGCGCCCGCTCATACAGACTGAATACGCCTTCATCGTACCAACCCAGACAGAAATTGCGGGCCAGATTGAGTAATGCCGACAAGCCAGAATACTATTTCTTGGCTCAAAAGGTACCTATTTGTTACATTTTTTGGTTGACTCCCGCTTCCGCAACCTTACAATCCCCATAAGTACCGCTTTCCCGGTAGTTCAGTTCAACAAGGTTTATCCGCCGCCGATACGGCAGTGGCCAGTGCAAACTTGGGGAAGGCGGCGGATAAACGCTATTCGTTATGCCCAAAGGAACTGACGATAAATGAATCAAGATTGGATTCTTCAAACGAAGGAAACACGCCGGACTTTTTCAAAGTCAACTTGGGTGCCTTTGAGAGCATCCATTAACGATGAAAAAAGAGATTGTAAATATACAGGGCACGTTGGCGAGTACTTTGGTTGTGGTTCTGTTGCATTTCCTCCAGAACACAGAAAAATAGCAGAGAACGCTAGCTGGAGTGATATTGGTATTGGGTGTACACCCCAACCCTATGCCTACGAAGATGGTTATTATTCTACAATTGAGCAGTACCAATGGAATGACAAAGAACCAATCGGAATTCATCTTGTTTTTGAGCATCCTCAACCTGTAGTTGGCGGAACCTTATGGTTACTAAATCCTGATTTGGTTGTGGCGCTTCGGCTTATAAAAGAGGGAAATAACTGGGTAAGGCCCGAAGAAAATTTTGTAGTCGTAGCGCGGGAGGTTTTCGATGACAAAGGGGAGCATCGCCTGATCGATATAAAGAGGGAATTTCTTGTCGACTATTTAGCGGCTAGAAATTTGTCTCTAAAACTATCGTACTATCGGCAAAGAGTGGAAAACGTACCAACACTTGAAAATAGCGAATATGCTGGCCTGATAGACCACCAAGAAGAGAGGGATGGCGGAAGATATGAACTGCTTATTCGAAATTTGAATGATGTGTTTGGTGGTAGCTGGGCAATGTTTCGTGCTTGGCGCACAGATGTAGATGAAGAGGAAGACGCTCCTGTAATGGGGCCTGAAACAAACGAAAATACTGATTATGAAAGCTCTGAAGGAAACAAGTCCGGTTATTATGGTATACGGGTGGAAGGAGAGTTTTGCCGGGATGAGTGGATTGAACACCAAGGCATAAGCAAGCGCGTTAGAGGGGACGCTGATACAAACTTACCTCAATTTATAGTCGAAACAGATAGTACACGAATGGCGTCATCTGAACTAAATAATGAAGACGTTGGAAGATGGTTGTGGTTTCGTTCAACTATTGTAAATGAACTGCTGGGGCTTCGAGGCTTCTCACTTGAATGGTATACAGCCGAAACAGGCGCTATTCATTCCACTTCCGGTTATCGGATTCACTTTGGAGTAAACTCAGCTGATTTTATTACAGTATATGCTTATGACATCGCCCGTCTCCCTTCATGGGAACAGCACATATGGGCCGCCCATAATGCAGTCCCAGAGGGCAAGGTTTCCAGTGAATT
>NZ_JBEUDO010000045.1:0-23827 GCF_050584665.1 Nitrosomonas sp. ANs5 | reverse complement strand
GCTCCACGGCGAATCCACTGCAAATAAGTTTCTTGGGTAACGTAACGGACATCCCGCACATCAACACGTCCGTTCCTTACGTTTGTTGTGCGAATCATTTTGAATCGCGTCAAATAATCAACCACTGGAGCTGTTTTGTTTACACAATCAATTATTGACTCACAAGCATCCTTTATCGGAACCCTTTTCCATCCCTTAGGCACCATAACCCAACTCCTCCAGGTGCTTGGCCATTTCATCTTCCAGCTCGGTTGGCCAAATTTTCGGTTGCTTGCCGCAGGCGATATGGATTCCCGCCTGCGCGGGAATGACAGTGTAGTCAGTGGCAGTGATCCGAAAATTTCGGATAACTGAATCTTTCAGTAATTTTATGGGCTTAGGCATGATGTTGCCCCCGCTGTTCCTCTATTCGTTGTTCAATGGCCCGGCGCTCTCGCTCTAGCTCCTGTTTTAACTCTTCTTCGCTGGGTAGCAGGGTGAGGTATTTGGAGGCAAAGAGTTGCTGGCTGTCTTTCAGTACGGAATACTACGCGACGGTGTGGTTGTGCTGGCTGCACAGGATCAGGCCGATGGTGGGGTTGTCGTCCGGGTCGCGCTTTTGTTCTTCATACAGGCGCACGTACATATCCATTTGCCCCACGTCCTGATGGGTGAGTTTGTTGAGCTTCAAATCCACCAGTACAAAGCACTTGAGCAGGTAGTTGTAGAACACCAGGTCGATGTAATAGTCGCCATCGTCGGTGCGAATGCGCTGTTGGCGCTCGATAAAGGCAAAACCTTTGCCCAGCTCCAGCAGAAATTGCTGCAGGTTGTTGATAATGCCTTGCTCTAAATCCGCCTCTTGGTAGTTGCGCGCATCCAGGTTGAGGAAATCAAGAATATAGGGGTCGCGCAGGTAATCTTTAGGGTTGTCGGCCAGGTGGGCAGTGTTGGCCTTGGCTTCAGCTTCCACCAGGGCTTTCTCCCGACTGGAGAGCAGGCGTTCGTAGTAAAGGGTGCCGATCTGGCGCTCCAGGGCGCGACTGCTCCAGTTCTGGTTGACTGCTTCGGCCATATACCATTCCCGCGCTCCGGGGTTTTCTACTCGCAGAAGCACTCGATAGTGCGTCCAGCTTAATTCGAGACGCAGTGCGTCTCGAATTGGAAATAGCTCATAAAACCGCCGCATATTACGCAGATTGGTAACATCAAAGCCTTTGCCAAACTCGGCGGTAAGTTTTGCCGACAGCTGTTCAAGCTGCTGCTTGCCGTAGGCGGCGCGGCTTTCGCCCTGTTGTTCGTGCTCAATGATCAAGCGGCCAATCTGCCAGTAGGTGTGTGCCATGGCGCTGTTGACGCTGCGCTGAAGCTGCCGCCGGGCTTGCTGTACCAGCCCGCTGATCTGCTGAAACAGCACTTCCGCCGTTATGGGTTTACTCATACCCTAATTCTTTCAAGTAGCCTTCCATCTGCGTTTCTAGTTCAGCCAGTTGGGCTTTGAGTTGCAGGCGTTCGGCGCGCACGGCAAGTAGGTCGATTTCTTCCTCTTCTTCAAAGGTGTCCACATAGCGGGGGATGTTGAGGTTGTAGTCGTTGTCGCGGATTTCTTCGAGGCTGGCAAGGTAGGCGTATTTGTCGACATTGCTGCGGCTGCGGTAGGTCTCGACGATCTTGCGGATGTTGTCTTCGGTCAGCAGGTTCTGGTTTTTCCCGGCTTTGAATTCGCGCGAGGCGTCGATAAACATGACGCTGTTCTGGATTGCCGCGTCGCTGCGCACCTCGCAATGACGGCTTTGCTTGTCCTTACGGAAGATCAGAATGGCCGCTGGGATGCCGGTGCCGTAGAAGAGTTTTTCCGGTAGGCCGATGACGGCATCGAGCAGGTTTTCTTCGATCAGTTGTTGGCGGATTCTACCTTCGGATGCGCCACGGAACAGCACGCCATGCGGCACGACCACGCCCATTCTGCCGGTTTTTGGCTTGAGGGTTTCGATCATGTGCAGGATAAAGGCGTAGTCACCTTTGGTTTTGGGCGGTACGCCCCTTTGGTACCGGCTGAATTTGTCGTGTTCGGCTTCGTCATGGCCCCATTTGTCGAGCGAGAATGGCGGGTTGGCGGTCACGATGTCGAACAGCATCAGGTTACCGTTCTTGTCTAAAAGCTTGGGATTGCGAATGGTGTCGCCCCATTCAATTTTGTGGTTGTCTTCGCCGTGCAGGAACATGTTCATTTTAGCCAGCGACCAGGTTGAGCCGATGGCTTCCTGCCCGTAGAGGGCATAGTGTTTGCTGCCGTGATGGTTGCGGACTTTGCTGCCGCATTTCATCAGCAGCGAAGCAGAGCCGCAGGCCGGGTCGCAAATGCTCATCCCCGGTTGCGGATCGAGCAGTTCAGCGATCAGGTCACTGACTTCGGGTGGGGTATAGAACTCGCCGGCTTTTTGGCCGCCGCTGGCGGCGAAGTTTTTGATCAGATATTCGTAGGCGTTGCCGATCACGTCCAGCGTGCCGACGCTAGAGGGCCTGAGGTTGAGCTCAGGCTTGGCGAAGTCTTCCAGCAGGTGGCGCAGAATGGTATTTTTCTGTTTTTCTTCGCCCAGTTTGTCGGTGTTGAAGGAGATGTCCTGGAACACGCTTTTGCCGGCATCCTTGAGTTTGGTGCCGTTGGCTTCTTCTATGGCGTGCAGCGCTTGGTCAATGCGCTCGCCATTGCCGGGTTCATGGCGGCGCGCGTACAGGGCGTAGAAGCTGGCTGCTTTGGGCAGCACGAAGCGCTCGTTTTTCATCATCTCTACGATCAGTTCCGGTTCGTCACCGTATTCGGCCTGGTAGCCGTCGTAGTGATCCTGCCAGACATCCGAGATGTACTTGAGGAACAGCATGGTGAGGATGAAGTCTTTGTAGGTGTCGGCGCTGATGGTGCCACGGAAGGTGTCGCAGGCGGCCCACAGGGCTTTGTTGATGCTGTCTTGGTTTACTTTGTTATTGGGCATGTTGTCAGTGTTTACGAATGGTGGCGTATTTTTACGCGCGGGCTGCGGCAGTTGATTGGGAGTTTTGCGCTCAGCCCGGGTGTTATGCATACATGATCAAACTTCCGTGTTGTCGAATAGATCAATGGCGACCGCGTGCATCATGCGCTCGCCATTGTGTACCAGTTGCTGCACCAATCTTTGCTCCTGGCGCAGGGTGTTAGCCATCGCGACGATCGTCCTCTGTCTTGCCAGAGGGGGTACAACCACCGGCGCCTCTTCCAGCACGCTGCGGCGGATGCTCTTGGTGAGCGTGCCCTCGGCGTTCTGCTCAAAGTAACGTTGGGATGGCGCCTGGTTTAACAGCCAGACCATGAATGCCGGTAGAATGTCCGGCCTCGATAGACGCACTACAAAAAAATGGGGCGCCGCCACGGCCTGCTTGCCTGTAGTGGCAAGCGTGTCATCCACCTGGGTGGCGTAGTGGTGGCTGCCACGGGCGGCCACCAGTATGTCGCCAACGGTGAGATAGCCGGGCTTGCGCTTGCCTGTCAGTTGGGTGTGCAGGCATGCTGACCAGCGTATCCCTTCACTGAGCGAAACATCCTTCATCTGAACCGCGACCAGGGGCGAGCCCGGCTGTTCGGGGATTTTGCCCCGGAATGGATAGCCCGCACTGATGGTTGCAATCTGTTTGAGTTTCACTTCATTAAAAGTTCATAGTCAATGATGCATAAATATTCGCTTGCTTTTGGTTGCGTGTCAAGCATGAAAAATCGCTTCATTGTTTCTGATGCATTGGAGATGCGCCATGTACGGCTGCTTTATGAGTGGCAAGACGGAAAGGTAGGGTTGATAGGCTGCCGTTTGCATACCGGCACATACCGATTGTACGACCCAGCGCGTCGTTTGCAGGTTGAGTGCGTGCTTTTGAGTGATTGATGCGGCTGGTTATTTCCGATAACGGTCAGCCGGGGATTTTGGTTGCAGGCAAATCTGTCACGGTGGTGGTGCCGTGCCGGGCACCAAATAGCACGGTGCTTCATCCTCGGGTTTCTGTGAAAGCTCGTCGTTGGTCAGGCGCGCATAAATCTCGACCAGATTGTCATCCGGATCCTTGAGCCATAGCTCGTGCAGGGGGGTGCCTTTCCAGGTTGTGCGCGGCGGTTTCTCGACCTGGGCACCGGCGGCGATTGCCCGGTGGTAAGCCTCGATCACCTCGTTCCGGTTGGCAACTCCGATGCCAAGATGGTAGAGCGTATCATGGTGCAGGGTTTTGCCGTCCGAAACCAGCAGGACGAAGTTGAGATTCAGATCCGGGCGGATGAATGTCGCATAACGATGTGTCCATTCCTTGGGCCATATGTCGAGCAGCCAGGCATAGAAGCGGACACTTTGGGGTAGGCTGTTTACCCGGATGCTGCCATGGAATTCCTGTGGCAGTGGCCCCGGGGGCATGTTGAGCAGACGCTCCAGGATTTCGATCCGCGCCTTGATCTGATCCCGCGCGGTCTGAAAACGTGCCCGTATTGCGTCGGGTGTCTGCGCCGGATCATCCGGAACCGGGTCGGGAATCGGCCAGTGAAGGTGCTTGACACCCGCAGGAAGAGACGGGCAGTCCATTTCGGCGCATAGGGTGATGACGAGATCGATGCCGCCGGGACCGATGTCCATCGCCGATTTCGATCGCTGGCGGGAAATATCGATACCGATCTCAGCCATGGTTTCGATCGCGTAGGGATGGACCGCAGTTGGTTGAGCGCCAGCGCTCATGATGTGGGTGCCGGGGCCGAGAAGGTTGCGTGCCAGTCCCTCTGCGATCTGGCTGCGTGCAGCATTCGCCGTGCACAGAAAAAGAATATTTTTGATCTGCAAGTGTTTCACTTAGATTTCTCTCATGATATAGCCACAAAACCGGACGACCCGGTTCTGCTCGCTGCATGCAATGCACCCTGCACCGATTCAGTGTCAACAACCCCAAAGGTATGGTTAGCGGCCTTTTTCCGCCTGGAAATCGAATGACAGGCCACCTCCTGGTCCGAGCGGTATATCCAGTAGCCACCAGCCAACCAATAGCAGAATCCAGACCACTGCAAATGCCAGGGCATAAGGCAGCATCATGGCAATCAGCGTGCCCATGCCAGCGTCTTTCGCATATTTTTGCACAAAGGCCAGAATGATGATCATGTAGGGGTTGAGCGGTGTAATCACATTCGTGACCGAATCCCCGACACGGTAAGCAGCCTGCGTGAGCTCGGGGCTGAGTCCTGCCAGCATCAGCATGGGCACGAACACCGGCGCCAGAAAGGCATATTTGGCCGAGGCTGAACCGATCAGCAAGTTAGCCAGCATGGCCAGTACGACAAACCCGCTCAACAGCACCGGCGCGGGAATTTGTGCTGCCACCAGCATTTGACCGCCGGAAATGGCGAGCATTTCTCCGAGGCCGCTATATTTGAAGGCTTCCACGAACTGTGCGGCAAAAAAGGCCAGGACGATATACGGACCAAGGGCTGCCAGGGTGTCTCCCATGATGTGGGCGATATCTTTGTCGTTTTTGATGTATCCCGCACTGATGCCGAAAACAACCCCGGGGATGACAAATACCAGAAACAGCAGCGGGACCGTGGCCTCGATCCAGCGTGAAAAACGCACGCCTTCACCATACAAGGGTGCGCCGGGCAGCAAGATGCACAGTAGAAAAACAGTGAAAGTCGCGATCAACGCGAGCCATGCCTGACGCAGTGCTTTGTTTTCCGATTGGGAGAGCTGCTCTCCCAGAACAGGTTCTTGTGGACCGGAAGTGATTATGTAACGACTGCTCATGGGTTCCACCCATCGGGCGGTCACCCACCAGCCGGTGAGTGTGAGCACAAAGGTCGATGCGATCATGAACCACCAGTTGGCTGTTACGGCCACTTGGTATTCCGGCACAATCAATGTTGCGCCGCTTTGCGTGAAGCCCGCAAGCAGTGGTTCGAGCGCAGTGATGAACAAGTTGGCGCTAAAGCCGGATGAGACACCGGCAAAGGCGACTGCAATGCCGGTCAGCGGGGAGCGGCCTGCTGCCATGTAAAGCACTGCCGCAACCGGTGGCAAGACTACGTAGCCGGCATCGACAGCAATCGATGACATAATTCCAAGGAACAAAGTGGCGGGTGTCAGCCATGCCGGGGGAATGCGCACGACCAGATAGCGCAGCGCCGCTGCCAGCAAGCCCGTGCGCTCGGCCATGCCAATGCCGAGCATGCCGACCAGGACGATTGCCAGCGGAGGGAACTTGATAAAGTTCTCTACCAGGTGGCTGAGCAGCCACCATATCCCGGCGCTGGAGGCGAGGTTGTTGGCAACCAAGGGCTCGTCAGTGACAGGATGGATAATCGTCCAGTCCAGCAGGGATGCCAAATAGGACATGACGATCACCAGACCCAATCCAATCAAAAACAAGGTTGCCGGGTGCGGCAGCCGATTGCCGATTTGTTCTATCCGATCAAGGATGCGCATCGCTTTTTATATTGTGGGTCATAGAAGTCGTTTGGGCAGAGTGCGGTAGGGTGCGTTCGCGCACCGTAAAACCGGTGATGGATGATTGCTGGGTCCAAGACGGAAATGTCCAAACAGTGTCATAGCCTTCGATGTAGGGGGGTTAACTTTCCAGGCGGTTTGAAGGCTGATCGAAATGCTTTTGAATGAACTGATCCAGCCCATCGGTGTATAGCTCGCCACTACGCAGGAAGCCGCCATTGTGGTCCCCCTTGATCTCCAGAAAATCCTTGGGTGTGCTTGCCGCCTCAAATAATCTTCGCCCCATTGCGTATGGCACAATTTCATCGGTTGGACTGTGTATGACCAGGACGGGACTGGCGACTGCCTGGATATATTCCAGCGCGGGATAGTGGATGCGCGTGATCAGATTGACCGGCAGGAAAGGATAGTAATGCTTGCCCATATCCTTGACGGAAGTAAAGGTCGATTCGAGTATCAAGGCGCCCGCTGCGACCTGGCTGGCCTGCCTGGCCGCGATCACGCCCCCGAGGGATTCGCCGTAGAGCACGATATCGCGGGCTGGAATGCGGCGTACTTGTGTCAGATAGGCCCATGCCGCCTCGGCATCCAGATAAGTGCCCTGTTCGGTTGGAGTGCCTTCGCTCAGGCCATAACCCCGGTAGTCAACGATCAAGACAGACAGTCCTAGCCGGTTGTAGATTTGCAGCTTCTGCAATCTATGCGAGATGTTGCCGGCATTCCCATGCAGGAAGAGCATCGTTGCGCGTGGATTTTCATGCGGTAGCCACCAGCCGTTAATATTTACGCCATCGGCCGTGGTCAGTGTGATTGTTTCATGGTGCAGACCAAAACCTGCGGGCTTCATCCGGACGGCATTGTCAGGAAAATAAACGAATATCGGCTGCAAGATATACAACAGCAAGGAAAACAGCAGCCAGATTGCAAACAGGCTGGTGGTCAGCGAGAGTATCATGCGTTTCATGGATTTTTAGCACCTTTGAGGAAACAGCAAGTCCTCCAAGCTTAAACCAAAAACTGTCATTGAACACGCCTAAAAGCCTATTTGTGCGAACGGTTGTCAGTGCGGTGCTGCAGCAAGACGACATCCGGCAAGTCGGCCCAGCCCAATGCATCACAGCGGTGTGACACGAAGGCATATTTTCAACACGCCGCTTGGGACGAATAATCCACAAGCAAAAAACGCTCAAGCAAGGCTATGCAGGGCAAGCCCGGCAGGATTTTCGCTCTGGTGCAGCGGTGAACGCCGGACTGGCTATGACTGTGCGGTTTGTGCCGGCTGCCGGGTGATTTGATCGAGCCAGATTCCCAATCCTTGTGCGTTCAGTTTGATGTCCGTTTGCAGCAGGGATAATATCGCGTCTTGCGGCAGTGTGCAGCCGTGTGCCTTGAGCCGTTGCAGCAGCAGGTCCTGCAGGGCGTGCACAATAGCCGCATGCCGGTCCGGGTGTGGTGGGGCTTGCTGTGCAATCGCGACAAAGGCATCGATCAAGGCATGCATGTGCAAGGCATGATGGGGCAAATTATCGATGCGGCCATAATGCGTGAGAAAAGCGTGCCGGGGTTCGAGTGCCATGAGCCGGTCAAGGGACGCATGGGCGGCATCGGGATCGAACTGAACCGGTGAGGTGGTCGGAAAAACAAATTCCAACCCATTCATATCGAACTCCCGGTAGGAAACGCCAAATGTATCACCGGTAAAAATCGACTGACTGCGCGTATCGTGGATGCAGTAGTGATGGCGTGCGTGCCCCGGTGTATCCAGCAGGTGCAGCGGCCGGCCATTCAGTTCGATGCAGGTGCCATCCGGCGCGCTGATGATGCGGTCTGCCGCAATCGGGTGGATTTCACCATACATACGCCGGAATTTGGCTTCACCATAAACCGCCATGACGCCCGCGATCAGTTTGACCGGATTGGCCATGTGTGAGGCGCCGCGCGGGTGGACAACCAGTCTGGCGTTGGGCAGTTGCCGCATGAACTCGCTGGCGCCCCCGGCATGGTCAAGATGAATGTGGGTGAGAAAAATATAGGCGACTTGTTCCGGGGCGATGCGCTTGTGAGCCAGGGCCACCATCACCCCCGGCACCGAGTAGCGGGTGCCGGTATCCACCAGCGCAGCAACGCCGTTTTCCACGATCAAGTGAATCGCTGCACGCCCAGGACGATGATATTGCGCGTCGATGACGCTGATCCCAGCCGGGTAATCAGTGATAGAGGGAAGTTGTTCCATCGAAATAATAGTTATGCCAGTCAGATGTTAGGGTGCAGGTTGTTTTAATTGTTCCAGTATCGCCGGATTCTCCAGGGTGGAAGTATCCTGAGTGATTTCCTCCCCTTTGGCCAGAGCGCGCAGGAGCCGCCGCATGATTTTCCCCGAGCGGGTCTTGGGTAGATTCTCACCGAAGCGGATTTCCTCGGGGCGGGCGATCGGGCCGATTTCCTTTGCGACCCAGTCCCGCAGAGTTGCCGTGATTTCAGCCACTTGATCGCCTTGCGGTAATTTGTTCTTCAGCACGACGAACGCAACGATCGTTTCCCCCTTGACTTCATGCGGCCTGCCAACCACCGCCGCTTCGGTCACATAGGGGTGTGCCACCAATGCCGATTCGATTTCCATGGTGCCCAACCGATGGCCTGAAACATTCAGCACATCGTCGGCACGCCCCATAATCCAGAAGTAGCCGTCCTTATCGCAGTGCGCAGAGTCGCCCGCGAGATAATAGCGCCCACCCCCGATATCATGTGGAAAATACGCTCTCTTGAACCGCTCCGGATCATTCCATAAGGTGCGCAGCTGAGAGGGGAAGGGGCGTTTGATCACCAGGAAGCCGCCATAGCCCGGCTCGACTTCGTGTCCTGCTTCATCGACCACTGTCGCATCGATTCCCGGTAACGGCAGTGTGCAGGAGCCGGGCTTGAGCGGAACCGCGCCAGGCGCCGGTGCGATCATATGGCAGCCGGTTTCAGTTTGCCACCAGGTGTCGACCACCGGGCAGCGCGATTGGCCGACTTCGGTGTAATACCACATCCAGGCCTCGGGGTTGATCGGCTCCCCGACCGAACCCAGCAACCGCAGGGAAGAAAGGTCATACTGCTGGGGCAGATCCGGCCCCAGTTTCATCAGTGAGCGAATGGCTGTCGGCGCGGTATAAAAAGTCGTGACCTTATGATTCTGGATAATTTTCCAGAAACGTCCGGCATCGGGGTAGGTGGGGACGCCTTCAAAAATCACCTGGGTTGCCCCCATGGCAAGCGGTCCGTAAGTGACGTAACTGTGGCCGGTGATCCAGCCCACGTCAGCCGTGCACCAGAAGATGTCGTCCGGCTGATAATCGAAAATCCAGTGCATGCTGGTCATCACGCCCAGCAGGTAACCGGCCGTGGCGTGCTGCACCCCTTTGGGCTTGCCGGTAGAGCCGGAGGTATACAGTGTAAACAAAGGATGCTCGGCATTCACCCAGACGGGCTCACATTCACTTGCTTGTCCCTCGACGAGCGCATGCCACCACTTATCCCGCCCGGGTTGCCAGGCGATATCGGTGCCGGTATGCCGATAGACCACGACAGCACGAACCAGGTCGGTATTTCCCATGCTCATCGCTTCATCCACAGTGGCTTTCAATGCATGATGCTTGCCACCCCGTGTTTGCTCATCGGCTGTGATCACCACGCTTGCGCCGGCATCAACGATGCGCTCGTGTACACTTTTGGCCGAGAAACCGCCAAATACCACTGAATGGATCGCGCCGATTCGCGCACAGGCCTGCATCGCAATCACTGCCTCGGTACGCATTGGCATGTAAATGACGACCCGGTCACCTTGTTTGATCCCGAGCGATTTCAGGCCATTGGCAAATCTGCAGACTTGTTCATGCAATTCGCGATAGCTGCAATGCGTGATCTCACCCTCGTCGGATTCAAAAATGATCGCAGTTTTATCCCCTTGCGTCGCAAGATGGCGGTCCAGACAATTCCAGGAAACATTCAGCTCACCATCGTCAAACCACTTGTAGAAAGGGGCATTGGATTCATCCAGCACGCGCGTGAATGGTTTGTGCCAGCTAATATGTTCACGCGCCAATCTTCCCCAGAAACCGGTGTAATCGCTTTTGGCCTCATCACACAATGCCTGATACGCTGCCATCCCGGAGATATTGGCACGCTTAGTAAATTCGGCAGAAGGAGGAAATACTCGGGTTTCATGCAGGATAGATTCAATCGTAGCCATACTGGATCCTCGCGTAGCAATTAATCAACTGGTGTTATTGTACCATTTGCTTCTGGCCTGGCATTTCGGAGTCGATAAAATTCCTGGTTGAGTTGCTTGTTAATTGGCATTCGCAATTCCTGGAAATTGTTTGGGAATCCCGCGCTCAGTGATCAGGCCATAAGAGCTTGTGTGCATATAGGGTTTATTCAGGATCTGCCGAGCTGCTGGCGCTCTAAGAACATGCCTGTAAATGTTGCCAGGCAATATTGCCTAGATGCCTGCTTCCTTTCACGGTCGCCGTGACGCTTGCCGCGTCGGTTTCTCTGATCATCAAAGAAAATCTATAAGCGGGTTGGGTGTACGCATCAGTGCTTTCATCATAGGCATGCAGTACTTCCAGCTCTGGATAAGCTTGATAGTCCAGGACTGCGTCAGGATTGGTCGGGATGTTGCGCGCAAAAGTACCCGGCATCAAGCGCACGTCATAAGCGATAATCTCCGAAGCATCGATAGTTTGATAGGTGCGGTTTCTGGACTGCAGCATGCGCACCGGCCACCTGCTATCCGCCTGTAATCGTTTGGTCACGCAAAGTGCAAGTTCAGCATGATTGCCCGCAAAATTGCCCGTATTAAGAACTGGCCATTCCCTCGGTTCATCAACAGTTGCGCACGCGGCCATAAGCATGGCTGTTGTGATAATCAATTTTTTCATGATGGGGCCTCCTGAAAGATACGTATCCGTACAACATACTATAACAGTATGTCGGAAACCGATGTCCGGCCAGTCTTCCAACTGGCATGCCGTGATGGCTGCGACCGTCAAGAGTTGCGCCTCGGATTTGATCCACGCGATAATGGCGGAAAAGCTTATTCGGCAAAGAAAGCCATTCAACTATGTCTCGACAAATTTTCCTGGTTGCAAGTAGACGAGCGCAGCGGATTCGGTTGCTGGCGTGGCGGGTCTGATGGCGCAGCTTATCCTGTTCAATAAGCCGTTTGGCGTGATTTGCCAATTCTCCGGTGACGGTGACCGGCAGACGCTCAAGAATTTTATTCCGATAGCGGGCGTTTACCCGGCCGGGCGTCTGGATACGGACAGTGAAGGGCTATTACTGCTGACCGATGATGGACTGTTGCAGCATCGAATTGCCGATCCCCGTCACAAGTTTCCCAAGACTTATCTCGTTCAGGTGGAGGGTGAGCCGGATGAAGTGGCCTTGCAGAAATTGCGCGAAGGTCTTGACTTGGGTGATTTCGTGACACGTCCCTGTCAAGTGCGCCAGGTTGGCGAACCGGAAGGATTGTGGCCGCGTATACCGCCGGTACGCTTTCGCAAGACCGTGCCGACCAGATGGCTGGAAATCGTGCTGAAAGAAGGCAAGAATCGTCAGGTCCGGCGAATGACCGCGAAAGCGGGTTTTCCCACCCTGAGATTGATTCGGACAGCGATCGGCCCCTGGTCGCTGCAGGGATTGGCGCCCGGTCAGTGGCGCAGAGTGGAGGTGCCGGTTGTGCGGCGCGAGCGATAGCATCGGGCGGGGGGGATTCCAGCCGTGAGCTGCCCGATGGTTATTCCGGTTGCATTACGCCGCACCGATGCCAGAATGCTATCTGGCCCGCCAGAGGGCAGCCGCCACGACGCTCAATGCCAGAAACGCGATCAGTGACCAGTCGGGAATGGTAAGTGACAGCAATTGCCAAGAATTGTCCGCACAATCGCCATTGGCTTCGAACATATCCGGCCACCACTGGGCGAGCGGCAGCGCGTTCAGGAAAGCTTCTTCGGGGCTGATGCCGCATTCGAATGATTCAGGAAAACGCACCAGCCACGCCTGGCGTCCAGCGACAGCCGCGCCCATCATGGCAAACAGTATGATCAGTCCGCTGTAGAGCCTGCGCCCCAATTGCTGTGGCGAGTGCAGAAAGGCAATCAGTGCGGTCAGACCGATTAGCCAGTAGGCGATGCGCTGAATCACACATAGCGGGCATGGCAGCAAATCATCGCTGTATTGCAGGGAGACGGCATAACCGACCAGTCCGGCACAAGCCAGGAAAATGCATAAAAATACGATTCTCATTATGAGCCTCTGATCATCCGGGAATTGGGGGTGCTGACACTTGGCATAACGCCATATGCCGCTGAACTATTATCCGTTTCAGTGTGTGGTCCGTACCATACGTCCTGCATGTATCCTGCTGAGGATTGTGATTGTATGGGGGGCATAAAAAACAATTTAGGGCATTGCCGTATCGCGCTGCTGGAATGCCCTGCTATTTCCTCAGCGGGAAGCGTCACCATGTGCCTGCGGTGTTTGGGTTGGCTTTTTCTTGCGCATACTGCCAGCGATTAATTTGTATTCAAGCAGGCGGCATTCCAGTGCGCCGTTGAATAGCGGTGTGCGGCGTGAGGGGGTTAGGCGGATCAGTTTGGCAAGCATGGGATCCGCTGTCAAAAGATAAGCACGCCAGCCGCTAAATCGCTTTTTCAGGGCATCGCCCAGTTTGGGATAAAGTTCGGCGAGCGTCTGCTGTTCGCCGATACGCACCCCATAGGGCGGGTTGGTAACCAGGATGCCAGTTTCCGCCGGAGCAGAAATTTCCAGTATATTGGCTTGCTTGAGACTGACGCAGTCGATTAATCCCGCCGCAGTGAAATTTTCGCGCGCATCCGCCAGCGCGTTGCCATATAAATCGCTGCCATAAAGGGAGCGAAACACGCGTGGCAATTGACGTGCCGCTGCCGCTTGTTGCAGTTTTTGCCATGACGTCATGTCAAGGTGTCTCAGTTTCTCGAAAGCAAACTGTCGTCCGCTGCCGGGCGCGATCTGGCAAGCGATTTGTGCAGCTTCCAGCAATAATGTGCCGCTGCCGCACATCGGATCAAGCAGCGGTATGCCGGGTTGCCAGCCAGTCAGTGCCAGTATGCCAGCGGCCAGATTTTCGCGCAAAGGTGCTTCGCCATGGGTTTTGCGTAAGCCGCGCTTGAACAGGGCTTCGCCCGAGGTATCCAGGTAGAGCGTAAACTGCCGGGCATCGAGAAAACCGTGGATGCGCATATCAGGGGTGGCGGTATCGACGCTGGGACGGCTGCCACTGGCCTGGCGGAATTTGTCGCAGATCGCATCCTTGATTCTGAGCGTGACAAAATCCAGACTGCGCAGCGGGCATTTGATCGCCGCCAGATTCACGCGTATGGACTGCTGCGGTGTAAACCATTTTGGCCAGGGGAGGTCATGCGCCATCTGGTAGATATCGTTTTCGCTGCGGTACTGGCCTTTGGCCACCTGCCACAGGATGCGGCTGGCGATGCGGCTTTCCAGATTGGCGCGATAGCAGGCGAGCCAATCTCCCTGGAATGCCACGCCACCTTGTAAGATCTGGATGGCAGCGATATTCAGCAGTGTCAGCTCAGCGGCCAATGCCGCTTCCAGACCACGCGGGCAGGGAGCAAAAAAATGTTCGGTCATGTTGTGCGCACAGCGAAGGCAAACAAGTCTTGATTAAGCTTCATCAGTCGGATGGCAATGCCGGCTGGATTATGGCCAGCATGCATTGTCGCTGAAAAGCATCTGGATGGCGGCGATCTTTTTTTACTATCATTGCAAGCGCAGCGGAGTCATTGTGCGCTTGCGCACCATCCGGCCGACACGTAATTACGATTGCCTGAATAGAATCTGACTTCGTGATTTTCAGTTTCATGAATGATGAACATGGGTCCGGCTATCAGTCATCATCAGTTACTAGTACTCCGTTCCGCCAAACCGCTTACATGAAATCGCGCCTTCGCCTGTCATGCGTTGTTGCAAATCCTCGCCATAGCTACGGCTATGACTGCGGTTTGCGCCTAGCCTGGCAGGCGAATCCATCGATTTCATTTGTAAGCTAATTGACGGAACGGAGTACTAGGAGGCTGTCCAGTGTTTCCAAGCAACTTCCAAGGATTGCGAAGCGGTTATCCCTGCTTGTTTTTCCAGACAGCGTAGGTGAACAGCAGCCAGGCGCCCATGTAAGAAAGGCCGCCCAGCGGCGCAACCATACCGAGACCCCGTATCCCAGTCAGACTGATGACATAAAGCGTACCGGAAAAAAACAGGATCCCCATGCACATCAGGATGCCCGAGAGTTTCAGCGTGCGTACCGTTGGCAGGCGCTCCAGTGTCAGCCCGACCAGGATCAACCCCAGCGCGTGATAGAAATGGTATTGCACGCCGGTCTGAAAGTTGGCGAGCATGTCGGGCGTTAACATGGCTTTCAAGCCATGTGCGCCCATTGCGCCCAGCGCGACACACAGAAATGCATTGAATGCGCCCAGCGCTAGAAAAATTCTGGACATTGCAGGTCAAACTCCTCGTTGATGGTAAGAAAGGGATTATTCCCCGGTTTCAGAAACATTGGCTTTGGCCCAGCCCCGGGCAAAGATGACGCGTATGCCATCACCCTTATCGATCTGCCGACGGTCATGCAAAATATCACCGTGCGCAGTATAGGCGATACTGTAGCCGCGCGCCAGTACCGCTTCCGGATCGAGGTGTGCCAGATGCTTGTGCAGCCGCGAGAGATCAATGGTCAGTTTCTCGAGCTTGTGTGTCATGGCGCGTTGCAGCCGCGCGGCCAATTCCTGCTGTCGTTCGATCCGCAGTGGGATGTCTGGTTTTCTGGTGTCAAGACGTCGCTTGAGGGTATCGATGTGCCATTTGCGCGCTTCCTGTTGGCTGTTCCAGGCACGAAACAGCCGGTCGCCAATCTGTTTGAGGTGAATCTGCTGGTTGAGCAGCCGTTCTCCTGGATGAACCAGACGATGGGCGAATAAATCGGTCGCTTGCATGCGGCGTTCCAGGCTGCGTTGCATGGCTTGCTGAAAACGGTGTTGCCATTGCTGCAGGCGATGCAGCAGCTCATACCGATCAGGAGACACCAGCTGGGCTGCGCCGGTAGGTGTCGGCGCGCGCGCATCTGCGACAAAATCGGCAATCGTGAAATCGGTTTCATGCCCGATCCCAGTCACGACCGGTATTGGGCTGGCAGCGATGGCACGTGCCACGATTTCCTCATTGAAGGCCCATAAATCCTCAATCGAGCCCCCGCCACGGCAAAGGATCAACACATCGCATTCAGCGCGCCGGGCCGCAATTTGCAGCGCGGCTGCAATATGGTTAGCTGCGCCTTCGCCTTGTACGGGGGCGGGATAAATAACGACCGGCAGCGATGGCATCCGGCGGCGCAATGTAGTGAGCACATCTCGCAAGGCGGCAGTGTTGGGTGATGTGACGACGCCAATTTGCCGGGGGGAGGGAGGGAGCGGCCGTTTACGCTGGGCATCAAACAACCCTTCTTGCTGAAATTTGTTTTTGAGCCGCTCGAACGCTTCGAACAACGCTCCCAGGCCGGCCCGGCGAAGCAGCTCGACTGCCAGCTGAAATTCACCGCGCGCCTCATACAAGGTCACCAGCACTTGTGCTTCCACTTGCATGCCGTCCTGGGGGAGCCAATCCAGATAGATATTTTTGTGGCGGAACATCACGCAGCGAACCTGGGCGTTTTGATCCTTGAGCGAAAAGTACCAATGCCCTGACGGGTAGCGCTTGAGGTTGGAAATTTCCCCGCTGACCCACAGCAATGGGAATGTCTGTTCAAGCATTGCGCGAGCATTACGGTTTAATTCACTGACAGACCATAAGGTTTTCTTTTGCAGGTATTCGGGACTCAGATTCATCTTGACAATTTGAAATCATCCACAACTTTCGAAGCGAGATGCGCGGTCACTGGAAAAGCCCAGAAGGAACAGTGTGTTATGTGTATAGTGTTGTTTTTTAACAATTTATTGGCTGGCTTAAAAATTAGGCAATCTAAAAAAGAATGTGTCCATCGGGGTACTTATTTCGCTTTTCCATGATTTATTCACAAAGTTATCCACAGAAATTGTGAATAAGCACTATTTGACCAGAAATGACGCCCAATAGGCGCGCGCCACAGGCACAGTTTGCCAGCACATGCGTACGATCCTGCGGCACTTGTCATGCCTATGCAGGCAAGTATACCGCAGCGACAAATTGCAACTTCCGAATGGTCTTTCAAGAATTACATGCGTTGTGCAATTTAATATGCTGATGTGCCGTAATCTTTTTCGGAAATAGGCGAAAGACTCCATATTTTGCTTGACATTTAAAAATAATCCACAATTCAGCACAGCGTGCCGGAAACTTCTTGAAAGTTGCCGATGGAACAAAGCCTTATTGTAACGCATTGTTTTCAATGAGATTTATTAAATGTTAAAAATTACGCAGCATAGAAAACTCCAAGCAATCAGGGATACTTAACGCGCTTATTCATGTTTTATGCACAAAGTTATCCACAGAAAATGTGTATAACCCTTTTATCCATCAAAAAGGGGGGGAAGGTATGATGCTCAGGATAATTCTCGCCGGTACCTTTAAGCTGCGTCAGTGCGCTCTGCATACGCTGGTTGCCGCTGAATGTGTGCAGGATGTATTTTATGCGTAACCTCTTGGTATTTGGAATTGCCGCGCAGTAACGCTGTGCCTGGCAAACTGCGCAGAACGGCTTGCAGACCGGTCTTGGAGAGTTATTCACAATTCCTGTGGATAACTTTGTGTATAAATCATGGATAAACAGGTTAAATGCGCTTGTACAATGATGATTTCATTGTTGCTCATTTTTTGGACAGAATAAAAATATATTAAGAACAATAAGTTATATTGCAGTATGGGCGTTCTGTCAGCTGGCCTGCAGGCGATGTATTCAATTGCGTAATTGTGGATGATTTCAAATGTCAAGGGGAGTACAGGGCAATCGTCCCCAAAATTTAAGCGACCGTTTCATTGACTATTTTTAAGCCGCTATCCAATTTTCACCAGGATGTATAAAGCTGGTGGGAATTCCTCGCCGGTTTCAGGATGCGTCAGTGTGCCCAACGCACGCGGGTTATTGCGCTCAATGGGCCACAGCTATCCCGATCACTTCTCCTGGTCCATGGCAACGGAAAAGCTTGCTAAAATATGACTTCAACTTGCTCGCCTAATTTACTGACCTGCCATCAGATTTTAGTTCTCGAGTGAACGGGCATTTTGCCACTTGACATTTAAAAATCATCCACAATTTGATGGAAGCATCCGGCAATCAAAACGAAAGTTTCTATTGGAACAGTGATTCTCGGCAAGTGATTGTTTTATAACAGTTACTGGTTTAGCCTAGAAATTGAGCAGATTGGAAAACATCATGTCTGCAAGGGCACTTAAGCCGCTTATTCATATTCTATACACAAAGTTATCCACAGAATTTGTGAATAACCTTTCGCAACCGATTTGACCGGGTATTTTCAAAATCAATCGAAACTCATCGGCATCATATCGAGGTAACTGGCAGGTTGAGCAATACTTGCCACTGTTGCACAATATGCCGCAGCTTTTTATTCAGGGAGACTCAAGCGTGTTTTCAATCATTCAGGCAGCAGGCTGGCCAATTTGGCCGATCATATTGGCCTCCATCGTGGCGGTAGGCATTATCGGCGAGCGTTTATGGAGTTTGCGGATGGGGAAAGTGTCTCCCCGGGATCTGCTTCCACGGGTTTTGCAGGAATATCGGCGATCTGGCGTGCATCCTGACATGTTGACACGCTTGCAGGAGCATTCTCCCCTGGGCCAGGTATTGGTGGCAGGGCTGAGAAATATCGACAGCTCCCGAGAAATCATGAAGGAGTCGATCGAAGAAGCGGGGCGCGTGGTCGCGCATGAACTGGATCGATATCTCACCACGCTTGGTACCATTGCCTCGCTCAGTCCGCTGATGGGATTATTTGGTACGTTGATCGGAATGATCGAGATATTCGGCTCGGGCACCACGACCGGGAGTAATCCGGTACAACTTGCGCATGGAATTTCTATAGCATTGTATAATGCCGCGTTCGGGATTCTTGTGGCCATTCCGAGCATGATTTTCTATCGCCATTTTCGGGCCAAAGTCGATGCACTCGTGCTGGAAATGGAATTGCAAGCCTTGAAGTTGGTTGAGGTTGTGCATGGTGAGCGGCGTATTTGATCTGAAGTTTTGCCGGCATCCTGGATGACCAGGCTTTGCCTGCCATGCAGAAAGGTGAACAATTAATTGGACCGTTCCTCGACTTTTACAGCCGCTGACGCCTCTTCCGGAACGGTAGCCCGCTCAGGTTGCGCCCTCGTAACCGGGGGAGGCGGTTTTATTGGCGCGCATCTGGTCAGGCTGCTGCTGGCGCAAGGTGGGCGGGTAAAAGTGCTCGAGCTTGATGAAGTGCCGGTACCCGCTGGCGTGGAAGCCATTCGTGGTTCGGTGAATGATCCTGCTGTGGTGCGCCAGGCGATGCGAGGGGTGCAAAGAGTCTACCATTTGGCGGCTTATACGCATTTATGGGCGCCTGACAAGCGGATCTTCCGGCAAACCAATTATGATGGCACTTGTACGGTACTGCGTGAAGCTGCACGGGCGGAAGCCGAAGTCGTGGTGCATACCTCGACCGAAGCAGTATTGACCGGTCATGAGGATTGGGATCAGCCGGATGACGCCTCTATCCAGCAAAGGTTGCGGGTCGTGCCTGGATTATACTGCCACTCGAAATTACTGGCCGAGCAGGCGGCTCTGAAGGCCAGCCGTAACGGACTGGCGGTTGTGGTGGTGTCACCATCCTTGCCGATTGGGCCAGGTGACTGGGGCTTGACCCCACCCACACGCATGATTCTGAGTTTTCTGAATCAGGAAGTGCCTGCGTATCTTGATTGCTGGCTCAATCTGGTGGATGTGCGCGATGTGGCGCAAGGGCATATTTTGGCAGCTGAACGGGGACGTTCGGGTACACGTTATCTGCTGGGCCATGAAAACCTGTTGCTGAGTCAGCTGCTGCGGATGATCGAGGAAATCAGTGGGCTGGCGATGCCCACACGCAAGGTTCCCTACTGGTTGGCCCTGTCGGCCGGCGCTGTGCAGGAGTGGATCGCTGATCATGTGACAGGTACGCCTCCCATGGCGCCGTTGTCGGGCGTTCGTTTGGCAGGACGCCAAGCCCGCTTTGCCAGTGATCAGGCTGTCCATGAGCTGGGTTTCAAGCAAAGTCCGATACGGCAAGCATTGATCGACGAGATTGCTTGGCTGGTAGAAAAGGGGCATGTGAAGCGATCCCTGTCCTTGTAAATGGGATGTGTATCGTGTTTTTTGTACATCTCATGATTCTGCAACCCGCTACTGACGCTGATTGTCATGACGAGAATGCTGCAATGAACAGAACAAGTTGATTGATATGTGAGGGGCGGTATCGCTATGCTCAAGGTGGAATGGTTTGTCGCTGTATAAAATATATCGCGGCACCAGTGTTCCCGGAAACCGCATCATCCAGCTCACCCGATTGAGCATCCCAGAATAGATATTCGATTTTGGCAGCAGGAAAATTTTGCTTTGGATAATACATTCATTTTCTTAAAATGCATCGTCCTCTGTTTGGTGCTGATCACTGCAGGATGTGCCGCACTACCCAATGAAGGACGTCAACTCGATGCGCATGATCCCTATGAACGTTTCAACCGGGGCGCTTACCGTTTCACCGATGAAATCGACCGCCGATTTCTCGAACCGATCGCCGATGTGTATTTGGAGCGTGTGCCGGAAGCGGTACAACGGCCGGTCAACAATTTCTACCGTAATCTTTCCTATCCGGCAGTAGCCTTGAACAGCTTTCTGCAAGGCAAGGTGCGTCAGGGATTCTCGGATCTGTTCCGGTTTCTGATCAACTCCACGATTGGCGTTTTTGGACTGGCGGATATGGCAGGGCATATGGGCTTCCAGGAAAACAACGAGGATTTCGGGCAAACGCTGGCGGTCTGGGGCATGAACAGTGGACCTTACATTTTTGTACCCGCTTATGGCCCGAGCACGCGCCGCGACCTGGCGGACATTCCGGCCAGTTTATTCTCGGATGGCTTGTTTTATCTGGCTTTTGCGCTGAGCGGGCCGGTGTTGATTCCACTGGCTGTATTGCGGGTGGTCGACAAACGTGCAGCCCTCTCGGGACCCATGAAAATTCGCGATCAGACAGCGCTGGATCCCTACCTGTTTGTGCGCGAGGCCTATTTGCAACAGCGTGAATATTTGATCCATGACGGAGATCTTCCGGTCGAACATTATAATGATCTGCTGTTCGATGACTTCTTGATGGAAGACGAAGAAAACAATGCTACCCCCTGAAAAGGGGGGCAGGTGTTGTGATTTTGCATACGGTTTTGATAAAAAACCATGATTCATCACGCAATTGCGTTACCGTATTCGCAGTTAACAAAATATTATTAATAATGTGTTGAATAGGATTCTGCGACTTATGTCTAGCTTGTCACAACAAATCTATAATTCCAAGGTGGAAAAATCTGCATTAAGCGGCCAGTCGTCCATGGCGGATGAAAATCCACATCACAGCAACGCGGTGGCGATGCTGGATGATGCCATCGCCAATGCACGCAACGCCATCGGCGCATTGCAACAGGAAGATGGGCACTGGTGTCTGCCGCTGGAGGCAGACTGCACTATTCCTGCTGAATATATCCTCATGATGCATTTCATGGATGAACTCGATGACATCCTGGAACGCAAGCTCGCCAACTTTATCCGTGCGCAACAGGTGTCGGCGGGTCATGGCGGTTGGGCACTCTACTATGGCGGCGATTTCGATATCAGCTGCAGTGTCAAATCCTACTATGCTTTGAAACTGGCGGGCGATTCCCCGGATGCCGCGCATATGATACAAGCCCGGAATGCCATTCTCGAATACGGCGGCGCAGCCCGGGCCAATGTGTTTACTCGTCTGATGCTTGCCATGTTCAGACAAATTCCATGGCGAGGCGTGCCTTTCGTCCCGGCCGAGCTTATGATGTTGCCTCGCTGGTTTCCCTTCCACCTCAGCAAGGTGGCTTATTGGTCACGCACGGTCATGGTGCCGCTCTCGATTTTATGTACCTTGAAAGCCAAGGCGGCCAATCCCCGCAATGTGCATGTGCGTGAATTGTTCACAGTCGATCCCGATCAGGAAAGCAACTACTTCCCGGTACGCACGCCGCTTAATCGCTTGTTTTTATATTTGGAGCGATTTGGTTCAATGCTGGAGCCACTCATTCCATCCTTCGTCCGGCGCAAAGCGGTGCGAATGGCCGAACAATGGACAATCGAGCGCTTGAACGGAAAAGATGGCCTGGGGGCGATCTTTCCTGCCATGGTCAATGCCTATGAAGCCCTGGCCTTATTGGGTTATCCGTATGACCATCCCTATCGCCAGCAATGCCGTCAGGCATTGCTGGATTTGCTGGTGGATGAAGGCGAGCGTGCCTGGTGTCAGCCATGTGTTTCGCCGGTTTGGGATACCGTCTTGACATGCCTGGCTTTGCAGGAGGATCAGCAAGCCGATCAGGCAGTCACACGCCGGGCGCTCGACTGGCTCGTCCCCCTGCAGGTGCTGGATGAACCGGGTGATTGGCGCGACAACCGGCCATCACTACCGGGCGGTGGCTGGGCATTCCAATACGCCAATCCGCATTATCCCGATCTGGATGATACGGCCGCCGCCGCCTGGGCATTGCAGCAGGCAAACGTATCGGCCTACCAGGAGAGCATTACCCGAGCGGCAGACTGGCTGGCGGGCATGCAGTCGAGCAATGGCGGTTTCGCCGCATTCGATGTCGATAATACTTATTACTACTTGAACGAGCTGCCTTTTGCCGATCATGGCGCGCTGCTGGATCCCCCCTCGAGCGATGTGACTGCCCGTTGTGTCGGTTTTCTCGCCCTGCATGGCGATCCACGGCATCAGGCGGTGGTCAAACGGGGACTGGATTGCCTGTTCAGTGAGCAAGAGGCAAACGGTGCCTGGTTTGGACGCTGGGGCAGCAATTATATTTACGGCACCTGGTCTGTTCTGGAAGCGCTGCGCCTAGCGCGCATCGACACAAATCATGCTGCCATACGCCGGGCAGTGCAATGGTTAACATCTGTGCAGCGCTCCGATGGCGGATGGGGCGAAAGCAATGATAGCTATATTGATCCACAGTTGGCCGGGCAGGCCGAAGCCAGCACGTCTTTCCAGACAGCCTGGGCCTTGCTTGGACTGATGGCCGCAGGCGAAACCGAAAGTTCGGCTGTACGCCGTGGTATCGATTATCTGTTGCGTACCCAAACCAGCGCCGGTATATGGGAGGAACCCTGGTTCACTGCACCCGGCTTCCCCAGAGTGTTCTATCTGAAATACCATGGCTACTCCAAGTTTTTCCCGCTGTGGGCGCTGGCTAGATACCGCGCCTCGATCAGTCAAACGGCTGCATGAGCCGGGTAGGCATCATCGTGGCAATGCGGGCGGAAGCCCGGTGCATCACGGCGCAACGTCTGTCGTTTGATCAGAGCCTGCCCCTGCGCGAAAATCTCTTCATTAGAATAAGCGGAATGGGGGGCGCGGCTGCGCAGCGTGCAGCCGCCGCCTTGTATGGCGAGCAGCGCATAGAAGCATTGATTAGCTTTGGTGTGGCAGGGGCCTTGCAGGAGGATTTGCAATCAGGCGACCTTGTTCTGCCGGACTCGATCGTCGGTGATCGAATCTATCCGACCGATGTCGATTGGCGCATGAGGGTCGAACAATGCCTGCCTGCTGGCGCTGGCATCAGAGTCATCAACAGAGCAGTGGCCAACAGCAGGCAGGTGCAAGCCACGGCAGCCGGAAAGCGTGCCTTGGCAGCCGCAACCCATGCCTGTGCGGTCGATATGGAAAGCAGTGCGATCGCAGCGGTGGCGGCTGACGCTGGAATCCCGTTCATTGCTGTCCGCGCGATTACCGACCCCGTGCAAATTTCTCCGCCTGCGGCTTTGATGAGTGCGCTGCAACCCGATGGCAGCGTGCATTTTGCACGCCTGATGACTTTGCTGCTGAAGCGCTCGGTTAGCCTGCGCGAGTTACTGCGCCTGGCGCCCGGCATGCAGGCCGCCTGCGCCACGTTGAAGTCGGTGATCCGGCATGCGGAAACAGAACTGACGCGCCCGCCTGGTCCAGTTGCCTGAGCCGGGAAGAGATGTGGCATGATCGCCATGTATGTGCATCATTCATCAGACAGGTATGGGGCATTTGTTA